>DATFET010000018.1:0-3109 GCA_035250835.1 Anaerolineales bacterium | reverse complement strand
GCTCCAGTGACCCTGCTTGTAAGGTGTTTTCATGCTTGCGGATCTCCAACAGGGCGCGGACCGTATTCAGCAGGGAATGTTCGTCCTGGTCTTCCGCTTCCACATTGACCTGCGCGTAATTTTCATGGACCGGCAGCCATGGTTGATCTGCAGAGGAAAACCCTGCATTTCTCGCCGGAGCCCACTGCATCGGCGTGCGGACCTCATCGCGGTTGATGAGGATGCCCGTTATATCAAAAAGTATTCTCGGTATGAATTTGTACTTATGCGGAATGGGATCCAGCGCCGTCCCGAAGGGGAATCTTGCATTCGTCATGCCGATCTCTTCGCCATAATACATACACGGCACGCCGCGCACGGTCAGCTGTAAGAAATGGAGCAGCCTGGCCTTGCGGGCATCCCCTCTGAGACGATAGATGCTGCGGTGCCTGTCATGGTTGCTGAAGGCATAGACCGGCATGAATGGATGGGGATATCGCTGCTCCATGTCCTGGATCAGCCTGCGAAAATAACGGGCGCTGAACTTGAAATCCAGCATTCCGAAATCGAAGGCCAGGGTCAAGCCGTCATTCGCTTCGCTTCCGAGCAGATGGCGGATATACTTCCTTCCCCGGCTGACTTCGCCAAGGGAAAGCTTCTCTCCAAATTCTTCGATGACCGTCCTGAGCTCTCTGGCGAATTCAAAACTTTCCGGCTGGTTGAACGAATATTTTACTTCCTGGAAGAAAGCGGACCCATCCTCCTCGCTGGGCAGCAGCCTCGATGCGAAGGGATTGTCACGAAAATCAGCATCTTTGTAGATGAAGTTAAAGATATCCAGCCGGAAGCCATTTACGCCTTTGGCCAGCCAGAAGCGGACGATGTCGAGCATGGCCTGCTTCACCTGCGGGTTGCGATAGTTCAGGTCAGGCTGGAATGGCAGGAAGCTGGCCCAGAAATATTGGCCACGCTCCCTGGCGTAATGCCACCCACTTCCCCCGGTCACACTTTGCCAGTTGTTGGGTTTCTCGCGCCAGATGTACCAGTCGGCTTTGGGGTTATTACGAGAGGATCTTGATTCCTGGAACCACTGGTGCTCCATGGAAGTATGGTTCATGACCATGTCGAAGATGATCCTCATCCCGCGCCGGTGGACGTCCTCGATCAGTTCCAATGCATCGGCCAGCGTGCCATATTCGGGCGCGATGTCGGTGTAGTCGGAAATATCGTAGCCGAAGTCGGACTGAGGAGAGGCGAAGAACGGGGAGCACCAGATGGTTTCAAATCCCAGCTGCTGAATGTAATCCATCTTTTGGAGGATGCCACGGATATCCCCGATGCCGTCACCGTTGCTGTCATAAAAGGAACGCGGGTAGATTTGATAGATCGTCGTCTTGTGATACCAGGGCAAAGACATGAGGTCTCCTACGGTAATGGCACAGACCGGAATTTTATGAGAAGCCGTGCATTTTGACCAGATCGTAACTCCCATACCGCGCAGGCGCGCAATGGATTATGATTGGTTCCCAAAAGGAGTTCCCATGTCCAGACTGTTCAAGTACCTAACTTTAGTGATTCTGATCCTGTTCGTATTGGCATGCAACGCCGTCACGCAGCCGTTCAACCAGGCCCAGGACCTGGCAGAGACGGCCCAATCGGTGGCATCGGCGCTGCCGATCGAGACGCTGCAATCCCTGGCGACCCAGGTGGCCACCCAGGTGCCGGTGGAGACGCTCCAGGCGCTCCCCTCCATGGCGCCCTCTCTGCAAGCCATCGCCTCCCAAATCCCGGACTTTGGCAGTTACTTCAACCCGGAAGGCACGCCGGTCTCCGAGTGGAAGGAAATTCCGATTATGCCGCAGGCAACGGCCGGTCAGGAATTCACAGATACCGGGACTTATAGTTTTAAAGTGAATGCTACCATTCAGGAAGTCCAGGACTATTACAAGGCCGAGCTTGAAAAACTGGGCTGGTCTTCGTTCTTCAACATGCCGGGAGATGCCAACGGTGCTGTCATGGTCTATCAAAAGGAAGGCAGCGTTCTCACAATCACGGCCGCGGAGGTAGAGGGATCGGTCGTGGTGATCCTGACGAGGGCATAAAGCAAGGATCGCATCCCTATTACAAGGGCAGTCGAGAGGCTGCCCTTTTTGTTTTTCAGGTGCGGGAACAATTTACTCATCCACACGTCGAAACATAAGCAGCGGTTTCATCGACAGATCCATTGGTTGACTTTGCGAGGCTGGACTACCCTCGTAAAGGAGCAGGAGGGCTTATGACTTGAAATTCCCACGCGGACCACAGGAACGCCGCCCGTGGTTCGCTTTGTCGTGCCTGATCCAAATCAACCAAAAGGAGATGAAGATGTTCCCTAAACGCAACGCCTTATTGGCGGGCATGTTATTCGTATTGCTGTTCACTGCTGCATGTGGGGGAGCGGCAGCTACCGAAGCACCGGGTCTGCCGGAAGTCACAGGGCAGGACGTGATCGAGCTTCCTGCGGCGACCGAAGCGCCCGCCGAACGTTTTGAGCCGGAAGCCCCTAGTTACGAACCGGAGGCGCTGCCCTCCGATCAGAATCCTGTTTTTCCAAGCCATGGAGTTCCACCGTCCAGCCGGGAACCCTACGATATGTTCTTCGAGGATTACGGGGTGAACCCCTCCATCGACACCGAGGACGACAATCTTTCCACCTTTGCCCTCGACGTGGATACCGGTTCGTATACGATCATGCGCAATTACCTGAGGGAGGGCAACCTGCCGCCCGGAGACTCCGTCCGCGTGGAGGAGTATGTCAATTACTTCCGCCAGGGCTATCCCAACCCGCCTGGGCACCAGGCGTTTGAGATTTCCATCGACGGGGCGCCCTCCCCGTTCACAGAGACCGAGCGCTACCAGATAATGCGGGTCGGCATCCAGGGTTACCAGGTCCCGAAGTTCGAGCGCAAGGATGCCGCCCTGACCTTTGTGATCGACGTCTCCGGCTCGATGGACATGGACAACCGCCTGGGACTGGTCAAGCGCTCGCTCGAGCTGCTCGTGGAACAGCTGCACCCCGGGGACACGGTCAGTATTGTCGTCTATGGATCCGACGCCCGCGTCATCCTGGAGCCGACGCCGGGTTCCGATA
>DATFET010000016.1:0-10897 GCA_035250835.1 Anaerolineales bacterium | reverse complement strand
CATGAAAGACTGAATGGTGGAAACAACTATTTCAGCTTTTCGCCAGTCATCGCGGTTTTCCTTGTAAACTACCGTGTGATAATCCGTCTTCAAATAATTGACAAAGGCTTTCCTGGCCTGGTTTTCCAATTCGAGCCTGTCCACAAGGAACAAGACACGTCTCGCGTTACCTGTCCGCAGGAATAACTTGATGACCGCCGCAGAGACAAGTGTTTTGCCTGTCCCGGTTGCCATTTCAAACAGGAAGCGGTCTTTGCCCTCCCTTACACTCTTCTGGATAGCTTCAATGGCTTTCAATTGATACTGGCGTAAAAAGCGAAGGCCATTATTTTGGATGAACTGTGCCCGCGTAGTTTCCGATTTCCATGAAGGGTCATTCTTATAGTCGGGCCTTTGGGTCAGGACAATGTAATCCTTCTCTACGACCTCACGCGTCAAACTTTGCGGGTTGGGTGTGAACTTTGAATAACTCTCGAAGGAATCAGGGGACGGGAATTTTGTGATCGATTGCGGGTTGCCGCGTTGGGTATCCCAAAAGAAATGTGAGTTACCGTTGGATAGAATAATAAAACGACAATGCTGAGCCCGGGCATACTTGCGAGCCTGTTCCTTCCCTGCCAGGGCATGTTTATCTTCAGACTTGGCTTCCAAAACAATAAAGGGAAATCCCTGTTTATCGAGCAGGAGGAAATCAATAAAACCGTTTCTGCTTTTTTCAAAATTCTCCCCGAGTTCATTGATGTACTGTGCGGTGAGCTTTACATTGTTCTCCAGGACAATATTTGCCCTGCCCTCGGCATTCTCAAAGAACCGCCAGCCGGCTTCTCTGAGTAAATCGTTGATCTTGATCCGCGCACGTGCTTCTTTGCTCATAGCGGTTTCCTCAGCGGGGCATTCCCTACTTCCTGCGCTCAAGCATACCTGAAAACATGAAATCCAACAAACCACTCCAATAACTGACAGCCAATTGCAGGGTCGACCAAACCTTTAGCATGACGCTTAATAATAAAATCGGTAACATACAAACCTACCAGCCACCTGACGCTTTGTCTCAAGATCCCTCGTTGGTCGAGGCTTGTGTTGAGCTTGCCGAAACAAGGCAGCGATCGTCTGCCGTATCGAGACCAAAAGCTACCTGAAAAAAGAGAGTTCCTGCGAACTTGTGGTCTCGATATGCCCCTCTACGAGCATTCGGGGCTACTCGACCAACGGTTCCCGATAAATTGTTCGTTCGATACCCGTTCCCAAGGATACCAAAAATCAACTACAGGACAATATGAATATCGTCTCAAACGGGTTTCAATGTAAAAGTTTAGTATATATGCTCCATTTCTTTGATTCCATGCGTCGGAGGTTCGATTCCCTGCTGCATATTTGACCTCCGAACCTTCAGATGATTGATTCCATGCGTCGGAGGTTCGAATCCTGCCCAGGATTTAAGATCCAAAGCTTCAGATCTTTGATTCCATACGTCGGAGGTCAGAGTCCATGCTGTATTTTCAACCGCCGAACCTGCGGGGCTTTGATGCCACTGCGGGGAAGTTATTCATCTCGGGGTCGGTTCTTCAAACTCTGGCCTCCACTTTTTAGGAGAACCCCTGGCGACCGTGGGTAAGTTCCTGCTTCTGCCAGGCCACATGTCTGTACACTCCCTTCGTTTGTAAGGCTATCTTAATGGAATACGTTCGGATTTCTTTGTGTCAGTTTACACAATTGTTAGTTTTCCTTAATCTTCGTCCGGCCTGACCTACGGTGAAAAGTATTTGTAAGTTGACCAATAGAAACGACAGGTGCATACTGGCCTGTGTCCAGACCGTAAAGTCTGCGGCAAAAATCCAACGGGTAACCCGCCCGGAACAATATAGAAAGGAACACACATAAATGGGTAAGAAACTTTTTCCAACCGATGTTATCAACCAGGCGCAGGGGGTGCTGACTGCCTGGAACCAGATCAGCGAGACGATGGCATTCGGCCCCGCCAATCGCGAGTCGCTCGCCGAGGACCTGAGCGCCGCCCAGAGCGTCGATGCTGATATTGCTCAGCTCGAATCGCAGCTCACTGCCAGGCGCAACCAGCGCGATGACATCTACACTGCAACCTGGGATAAGGTCAAGCGGGTGCGGGCTGGCGTCAAGGCGAACTACGGCGATGACTCGTCCGAATTCGAGCTGGTCGGCGGCACGCGCCTCAGTGAGAGGAAAGCCCGCACACGAAAGGTAGCCGCATAACCGGAAGAGTTCAGCCCTAATTTCCTTCCGCCGCCTCGACAGGCGGCGGTTTTGGTTTAAGGCAGCCTGGCATTCAAAGGTAAAATAAAAACGATGACCGAGCCTCTGCATGCCCTTTCTTCATTGGATGGCCGCTACGCCGAGATGACGGCTCCACTGGCGGACTACTTCTCGGAGTTTGCGTTCCTGCGGGAGCGCGTCCGCGTCGAGCTGGACTATTTGTCGGCGCTCTCTGCAAGCGGCCTGGTCCGCTCTTTGACGGAGTCCGAGTCGGCGGAGCTGGAAGCCGTGAATGCGAATTTTTCCACGCAGGAGGTGGAGACCATCCAGGCGTTCGAGCGCCAGACGCGTCACGACGTCAAAGCCATCGAATATTTTTTACGGGAGCGGCTTCGGGATACTCCCCTCTCGGACCTGCTGCCATGGATCCATTTCGGTCTGACATCCGAGGACGTCAACAACCTCGCCCAGGCAATTGCCCTGCGAGACTCACGTGATCATGTCCTTCTGCCCGCCCTGGATGGATTACTCATTGCATTGCGGGAATTTGCCATCAACAACCGCGCCGTCCCAATGCTGGCGCGCACCCACGGGCAGCCTGCCCTACCCACTACATTAGGCAGGGAATTTGCAGTATACGCCGCCCGACTCAAAAAGACCCGCGACGATATTTCCGCTCACCGCTTCGAAGCCAAGCTGAGCGGCGCGGTCGGGAATTTCAACGCATTGCAGACTGCCGCGCCCCAGGTGGACTGGCTTGCGTTCAGCAAATCGTTTGTTTCAAGCTTTGATCTCGAACCCAATTTGTTAACCACTCAGATCCTCCCGTATGATAACTGGATCCGCTACTTCGATCTCCTGCGATTAACAAACTCAATACTCATCGACTTTGCCCAGGACGTGTGGAGGTATATCAGCGATGGCTCGCTCAAACAGGAACTGATCGATGGGGAGGTGGGTTCATCCACGATGCCGCACAAGGTCAACCCGATCGACTTCGAAAATGCGGAGGGCAATCTCGGCCTCGCCAACGCCCTCTTCACCTATTATTCCCAGAAACTGCCGATCTCCCGCTTGCAGCGCGACCTGTCCGACTCGACGGTGCGGCGCACGTTTGGCGCGGCGCTGGGTCACAGCCTGATCGCCTGGATCAACCTGCAGCGCGGCCTGACGCGCATCGCACCCAACGAAGAAAAACTCAAGTCCGAGCTGAATGCCCACTGGGAGGTCATCGCGGAGGGCGCCCAGACGATCCTGCGGGCGGCCGGGAAACCCAACGCCTACGAATCGCTCATGCAGCGGACGCGCGGCCGCGTCCTGACCGAAGCGGACTATAAATCCTGGTGTGACGAGATTGAGGTGGACGACGAAACGCGCAGCCGCTTAAAGCATCTCTCTCCTGAATCATATCTCGGGTTGGCAATCCAATTGACTGACATGGAATAATTTTTTATCGCATTTCGGTGGTCGAGTACCCCGAATGCTCGTAGAGGGGTGTACCGAGACCACCACTTTCAAAAAAGCGATTGTTTTTCTGAAGCCTGTTGGTCTCGATAGGGTCGGGCCATCACCGACCTACTCGACCAACGACTTACTCCACAGGCAGGAGATCACCAGCCCCGCTTCTACCTGACCGACATGAGGTCTGAGTGCTCCTGATTTGTTTTACGAGTTCACTGGCTTCCTGCGCCAGGCGGGTAATTTCATCGAAGCGGCCGTCAGCGATCATCTGGCGCTTTGACATCCATGAGCCGCCAACCGCATGGATCTTTTCACTTTGCAGATACTGGGCCGCGTTCTTGAGACGTATCCCGCCGCTTGGGATGAACCGCAACTGGGGGAAAGGATCAGACATGGCTTGGATGGCATTCAGTCCGCCAATGGACTCAGCGGGGAAGAATTTCAGCAGGTCGAGACCCAGATGAATGGCGCGGATCATCTCGGTGGGAGTCGCCGCGCCTGGCAGGATGGGTACGCGGTTTTCCTGCGCCCAGATGATGACTTCCTCAACCATGCCTGGTGAGACCAGGAACTGCGCGCCCGCCTCACGCGCCGCCTGGGCCTGCTTCCAGTGAATCACTGTCCCCGCCCCGACGATGACTCCGCTTACCTCACGAGCGATGACGCCGATCGACTCGAGCGCCGCGTCCGTGCGCAGGGTCACTTCTGCGATAGGCAGACCGCCCGCAAGAAGGGACTCAGCCAAAGGTACGGCGCGTTCAGCCGAGTCGATTTCGAGGACCGGGATGATGCCGATGTTATAGAAAGAGTCAAATATGGAATTCGTCATAAATAACCAGATGAAACGTGACACTCGCGTCGAACGAAGTGGGCGTCCGCTGCCCTGCGGAGGGTTTCATGCTCGTTGAAACCCGTAGACGAAACGCGAATGAAAGAAGTCAGTGGGCATTCGCTGCTCTGCGTTCAGCAGCCCGACTTTATCTGAAAAATATTCTAACTGGTCCTGCTGTCCTCCGCAAGAATTGACTCGTGAAATGCGCTGCCATATATAATGCCCACGGTCACAAATTGCGTTCTCCCACCTTCAAAAAAGCGCAATTTGTGACCGCCCTGGGTATAATTTTGAAGTGTAAGTCCGCACTGTTTAAGGAAGCAAATATGGCGGAAGGCAAGTTGAAGGTCATTCTGAACGATAAGCAGTCAGGGAAGATTTAGAATGAAAGAAAACCCAGGGACTGATGCACGAGCCAGGCGGCGCTCTGTTTGGAAGCCGCTAACAGCCGCAGCGTTAATCATTGCTGTCATACAAGCCTGCCTGACCATCGAGGGCATGGGGATCGAAGGGTTTGTCCTGTGGGTCCTGATCTTCTTTGCCGGATACTTGCTGTTATTTGCTTTTCTTCGCTGGGTGTGGAAGAGGTTTCGGGATCGCTCGTAATCGTCTATTTCGTGGGTCGCAGGGTAGAGCATTGAAAAGCCAGACTGAAAATCAGAGTTTACTGAATAAAATTACATGAAAGGAATACACATGCAAAAAACTCTCAAGCTCGGAATGATTGGCGCAGGTTTCGTTGCGAAGTTTCATGCACGCGCCATCATGCAAGTGCGAAACATCGAAATTGCCGGCGTGGTTTCCAGAACTGCGGCTTCAGCCCATTCTTTCTCGAAGATGATCAAGGATCACGGGCTCGGTGAGGGAACCGTTTATTCCGATGTCGCTGAAATGGCCGAACATGTGGATGCACTGGCCGTCTTTTCGCCCAACGACACACGGGTCGAGATCGTTGAGAAAATCGTCGACGCCGTCAGGAAAGGCGCGGCCTTGAAAGGGCTGATCTGTGAAAAGCCATTGGCGCGCAACATGAAGGAAGCGCGGCGTATCGTTGATCTTACGAATGAAGCCAAACTTAAAACTGCTTACTTCGAAAATCAAATTTTCATGAAGCCGATTCGCACGCAATTGCAGCAGCTCGCGCCGCAGCAGAAAAGCATGGGTCCGCTCGTGCTCGTCCGCTCTGCCGAAGAACATGGCGGCCCGCACGAGCCGTGGTTCTGGGATCCGACGCGGCAGGGCGGCGGCGTCCTGTTGGACATGGGTTGTCACAGTATTGCTGCTGGATGGTACTGTCTCACGCCTCTCGGCAAGCCGCCAACATTTTTGCAGCCAATTTCCATTTCCGCGGATTGCTCGTTGTTGAAATGGGGACAAAAACAATGGCGTGAAAAATTAATGCAAAAAATGGGCGTAGACTATAGCAAAACGCCGGCCGAAGATTTCGCCACCGGCATGGTGACGTTCAAAAATCCCGAAACCGGCCAAATCGTCAAAGCGCAATTCACCGATTCGTGGATGTTTGAGAAACAGGGCTTGCGTTTGTTCATGGACGGCATGGGACCGGGGTATGCGTATGAAGTGAACACACTCAATTCCTCGCTGCAAATCTTTATCGGTGATGCCGCCGCCGAAGCCGTTGCCGATGCGGAATCGGCATTGGAAAAAGCAACCGCTTCGCGCGGCCTGCTCGCGGTGCAATACAACGAACCGGATTTGTATGGCTACACCGATGAGAACGAAGATGCGGCCACCGCGTTTCTTGCGGGCCGCGATGGCATGCTGCCATTGAGCTACGGACTCGAAATCACCAGGCTCTGTATGGCTGGCTACATGTCTGCTGAGCGCAGGAAGACAATCGATCTCACTGATCCGGCAGTGCAAAAGGAACTCGAAACCTACGTGCCGCTTATTCAACAAGGCAAAGGCGCGGAGGTGCTGAATGCAAAGTGATAGGCTGATGGCCTGAATGTTATAATCCTGAGGGTGTCCAGACAATCTCTTCTGATCTCCAGTCTGGGGATCCTTGGCCTGTGCCTGCTTTCCAACCTCATTTATAACCTTCCACCTGTCCATGACCGCCTCGCCTGGCGGCTGGACAACCTGCGCGTCCAGGTCAGGCGCTTCCTCAACCCGCCTGAAGAAGTAGTCTTTGTGCCCCAGGAGCAGGTGGATGCCATCGTGCAGGGGACGTTGACCGCGATGGCGCAGACGTCAACGGCAACCAGCCTGCCTGTCCAGACGGAAACGCCAGTTCCCCTTCCAAGCCCGACTCTGGCGCCTCTCCCGCCGAGCGCCTCGCTCAGCGGCATCCGCCACGAGTATCAGCAGTTCAACAACTGCGCGCCTGCCAGCCTGTCGATGGTGCTTTCGTATTGGGGCTGGGCAGGTAGCCAGTACGAGACCCGCGCCTACCTGAGGCCCAGCTTCGCGGTCGATGATAAGAACGTCAACCCGTTCGAGATCGTGGACTACGTGGAAAAGAACACCGCTTACGATGCCCTGTGGCGCGTGGGAGGCGATCTGGAAACACTCAAGCGGCTGCTGGCGGCAGGCTTCCCATTATTAATTGAAAAAGGTTTGGATCCACACGATGACGCCTGGCTGGGACATTACCAGATCCTGAGCGGGTATGACGATGCTGCACGGCAGTTCCTGGTCTATGACTCTTACGAGGGTCCGCCGGAGGCGTACGGCGTATCCTATGATGTGATCGGCCAGTTCTGGCGGCACTTCAATTACAACTACGTCGTTGTCTACCCACCCGAGCGCGCCGCCGAAGTCCAGGCGATCCTCGGCGCGGACAGCGATGCCCGCCTGAATTATCAAAACGCTGCCGAGCTGGCTTTGACGGAGGCAAACAGCTTGAGCGGTCGGGAGCAATTCTTCGCCTGGTTCAACCGCGGCACCAACCTGGTGTATCTGCAGGATTATGCCGGCGCAGCCCAGGCTTATGACACAGCCTTCACGCTCTATGCCGCTTTGCCCCAGGAAGAACGGCCCTGGCGGTTACTGTGGTACCAGGACGGTCCGTACAATGCCTATTATCACACCGGTCGCTACCAGGATGTGATCAACCTGGCGCACAGCACCCTGGTCAATGTGGACAAGCCTGTTTTAGAGGAAACCTATTACTGGCGCGGGATGGCGAAGGAGGCGCTGGGCGACCGGGCAGGGGCGATCGAAGACCTGACCCGCGCCTTCACGCTCAACCCCAACTCCACGCCGGCGGGTAGTGAGCTGCAAGCCATCTCCAGTTCTGGTGGGTAGGTCTTGGGATACAGGCGTCTCGATGAATCATAAAATCGAAATAACAGTTCCAGCCTGTGAAGCTGAATCATGAACGAAACTTATAACGAGAATACGATGAGGGAAACTCTCGGGAAGATATTGGCTGATCCCATCTACCTGAGGAATATCGAATATGGCGAGCCGCGCCCGGGGCATCCTGAGGGAAAAATCAAAAATCACATCGCCGATCTTGAGTTGAACCTGGAGCAGCTCAAAAGCCGAGGCATTTCTTCCAGCGAGTATTGGAAGCTCAAATTCCTGATCCACGTTCACGATACTTTCAAAGCCGAGTCGGAGCAGAATGTACCCATTCTGCACGCCCGAAGCCATGCATCGCTCGCCAGGCAGTATGCCAGCCAGTACACGGATGATCAAGACCTGCTGAACATGATCCAGTTCCATGATATGAACTATTCCATGTGGCTCGATCAATTACATAAAGGCTCGTATGATACGAAAGCCTTTCAGGTTCTCCTCGACACCATACAGGACTGGGATCTTTTCCTTATGTTCAATATAATTGACGGGCGGACGACTGGCAAGGATACAACCAAACTCGTGTGGTTCATCGACGAGGCAGGACAGCGTAAATCAACACGAGTTAACTCGACCTGGATCGATCCGCTCTAATCAGATAATGATCGATTTCCCCACTGCCATTGATATCTAAGCTCAGCAGGAATAATCTCTGACTTTATCTGCCCTCAACAAATTGTTCGAAAAGTTCGCTAAAGTATTGCACCCCTTCCCCATTGGTTCGAAGTAATCCTTTTAAGAATAATAACTTTTCTACGGGTAACGAAATCTTTTTGTACTCACCTTCCCGAAATGCCAGAAGGCCCTGTTGTTCTTCATCAGATAAGCCTTCCCAGAGTTTCCTACATTCCTCGTTAATAGCTGATTCCTGAATAAGTGATTTTGGCCAATCGGGTGTATCGAATTTCTGAAAGAATTGCGGTTTTTCTGTCAGTACCCCAAAGAGTGATAGTATCAGACCTGGATGACCGCCGCTAGCCTGGAAAATTTTATCTCGTTGCTCAGGAGTGATTGTATGCTGTTTGCGTGCCTCGAGTTGCTGCATCATTTGAATCGCATCGTTTTTTCGATAAGGACCAATACCGACTGATTCGCGGGACAGCAGTTCGTAAAAGCTTTCATTGTCCATGTTGGGTCTCAACCGTTCAGGCAGGTTGCGCAGGAACAAGGAAAAAGAAACTCGATTTTTGTTTGCATCTCGTACGGCGCGAAGCTGCAGAAATATTTCCCTGGGGAGAGTCTGGTATGCTTCATCAAACTCATCCAGAAGGAAACAAAGCTTCAATTGATACATCTGGCAGAGCTTATTGATTACCAACTCAAAAAGCCTCAAGGCAAGCAAAGGTTCCTGTTTTTGAATAATGTCAGAATCAATTCTGGTGAACTCTGTCTCAAGGTCGTCAATTTTTTCATGGTTGTTAAGGTCGAGCAAAATGGAACTGATCAGAAGTTCATAGAATGCCCAGGTGGGATCGTTGACCGGCATGCGGTTCAAATCTACACGGATGAGCCAGTGTTTATCAGCCTTATCGCCCAGGTAATGTCTCTGAACCTCGGTTTTCATCAAATGATCCAGCAGTCGGGTTTTTCCCATACTGGCTGCGCCGATAACACAAAACGAATCCGCACTTTGTATATTTTGAAAAAAACGGGAAAGAATTTCGTGCCTGTATTCCATTGTATGTTTGGGACCAATTTCAAGCATGATTCCTCCTAATTGTGCAATATGGGCTTCCATTCTTCTGGAGGCCAGGGTTCATTCCAATGATCCAGACGGTGACAAAAAATTCCAGCCAGCATGAGCGCCCGACTTTGACGATCACGATACTTCTCAGTGTTGTTTATTGTAGCACGGAAGATCGTGTTGAATAACAGCCCTAGTAAATATTGTCGGGCATCCTGAATACCGGTGCATTTATAAGCAAGCGATCGTAACACTGAAATTGTTTGAAGTGCCTTTCGGATTCCTGGATCCTGGCTTTTCATTTCGCTTTCTTCCAGTGGTTTGATCAGTGTCTGTCGTGCCACCACCAGGCACATATCATAATAACTGGATGCATTCTCCAACGGAACCTTTAGGCGATTGATGATATCCGATTCCAATTCAATAAAATCCTGTAAAGCATGGCCATATCCACTGCGTTCGAAATCGATCACCCATGCATTCTTGCGGCTGTCGATAAGCAGGTTTTCACCGTGTAGGTCCCCATGTGTGATGGCCTTCTGAGTAGTTTCAACGATGCTTAAATCAAGTTCGGGATTCTCACCGACCTTGCTTTTGAACCATTCGATCGGATTGGGGAGCTCCAGCCATTTATTAATACCTTTATCGTGCCATATTTCCTGTGTCGAAAAACCCCGGACACGCTTCGCATACCAATCCCCCCATACCTCTTCATAGAGTCTTAACAGCGAGACATTTGTTTGATCTTTTCTTCTTTCATAGTGTCTTCCCCAGGAAACAGTAAAGAAGGAATCCAGACATTCCCTGATATCCTCAATGTGATTCTCTTCGTAAAATCTGGAAAAGGTTTTTACATCGAAATCTCCGATGTATGAATAGAGTGCACCACCAATATCCCACATTGAAGCATGGCGTTCCAGTCTGGCGGTAAAATTTCCACCAATTTTTCTGGAGATATATTTTTCATATCGGTCCACCTCAACTTTAATCCTTTGGGTTCGCGCAAGTTTCACCATAACTGGTTCATAGTCTTCCTCGTACACCTTGAGTATTATCGATCGAGGCCTTGGCACATCAGAAGTCTGGGAGAAGAAAAGATTTGAATCCAGCCGGACGATCTTGAGTTTTGTCGCGCTGGGCATTAATTGAGCGAGGAGATCAGGAACCTGGTCTGGATAATCTTCGACAAGGGATCCGAACGGTGTTTGCCTGATCTGATCCAGGATATCCGTCGGAAAAATTTGTAAACCGCGTTTGGCCGCACAGATTTTGCTCGCCTCTGTATCCAGGGTTTGTTTTATCCTTTCAGGCGAATCAGATTTGCTTAGGAAAGGAATATCCTTATGTTTGTCCAGAATCTCACG
>DATFET010000008.1:0-4328 GCA_035250835.1 Anaerolineales bacterium | reverse complement strand
GCGGGTGTTCTCCTGGCAATGCTGGCTCTTGCCTCCCCGGGGACAGGCTTGTTGGAGATCGGGGCTTTCTTCCTCATCCTCCTTGCGGGCTATGGTCTCTATAACCTGGCTTTCAACTGGTGGGCACTCCTGGTCATGGTGCTGGGCCTGGTCCCGTTTGTGTATTCGCTGGAAAAGCCAAAGCGCGAGCCTTTTCTTGTGCTTTCCATCTTGATGTTGATTGTTGGTTCGATCTTTATTTTCCCCCGCACGATCACCCAGGCGGGGGTCAACCCATTGGTGGCGCTGGTAACTTCTGCCCTGGTGGCCGGCTTTTTATGGATCGCTGCACGGAAAACTGTCGAAGCTACGCTCATCAAGCCCTCGCATGATCTCGAAAGGCTGGTGGGGAAAATCGGGGAGGCCAAGACGCGGATAGATGATGATGGCAGTGTACAGGTCGCCGGAGAATTGTGGTCGGCACGCAGTGAGAAGCCCATCGCGGCAGGCAGCTTGATCCGTGTCGTTCAAAGGGAAGGATTCATTTTGATCGTTGAGAAAACAGAATGATGGGTTAGACGGAAAAGGTGCGACTTTCCACACTACTTTCATACTGAAAATAAAAGGAGACTTACATGGATATCGCTGTTCTTTGTGTTCTAGGTTCGCTTGCTCTGCTTCTATTTCTCTTTCTTGCCTCTGCCATCCGCATCGTGCCTGAATACCAGCGGCTGGTGGTGTTTCGGCTGGGACGAAGTGTTGGCGCCAAAGGACCTGGCGTTGTATTGCTCATTCCTGTCGTTGATCGGGCGGTCAAAGTCGACCTGCGTGAGCAGGTCCGTGAGATTCCCCATCAGACTGCAATTACCAAGGATAACGCCGGGATATCCGTGGATTTCATCTGGTACTACAAGGTTCTCGATCCAACCGAATCCGTGCTTCAGGTCGGCAACTTTGAAGTGGCTGCCCAGGGTATGGCAACCACCACCCTGCGCGCGGTCATCGGCGGTATCCCGCTGGACGATGCGCTCTCTGAGCGCGAGCATATCAACACCATGCTCCGTACTCGTCTCGATGAGGTGACGGAGCGCTGGGGTGTCAAGGTCACCAACGTGGAGATTCGCGAGATCATCCCGCCGCGCGATGTACAGGATGCCATGAACCGCCAGATGTCTGCGGAACGCATCCGCCGGGCTGTTGTCACCGAATCGACCGGTACGCGTGAGGCAGCCATCAATGTTGCCCAGGGAGAGAAGCAGGCTTCGATCCTGCGGGCGGAAGGCTCGAAACAGGCTGCCATCCTGGAGGCAGAAGGCCAGCAGCAGGCCCAGGAATTAAAAGCGCAGGGTTTTGCGAGAGCCCTCGAAGCGATTTTTGCGTCTGCCCAGAATATCGATCAAAAAACAATGACGCTTCAGTATTTCGATACCCTGAAATCCATTGGGGCGAGTGCATCGACGAAGTACATCTTCCCACTGGAATTTACAAGCATGCTCGAAAGCTTCATCGCCAGGAACGATAATAAATAACCCGATCATCGAGCCCGAAATGCAGGAAGTGGAATCCTTTACTCCACTTCCTGCATTTTTTATTGATACAATTCTTTATCATGGAGATTCAAGTAGCGGGCTTGCGCGACCTGGGGGCTTTGCGCCGGCTGGAAAACGTGTGTTTCGAAAAAGACGCGTGGTCTATTCTGGACCTGGTGGCTGTCCTGACCTGGCCGGAGGTGATCCGTCTGAAGGCAGTCGTCGATCACGAGATGATCGGATTCATCGCAGGCGACCCGCGTCCCTCTCAGAACGTGGGCTGGATCGCCACTATCGGGGTTGATCCACGCTATCGGCGGCGCGGCATTGGCCAGGCGCTTCTGCGGGCCTGCGAAGCACAGATCCACTTCCCGCGCGTAAAGCTGACCGTCCGCATCTCAAATGGAGATGCGATCTCGCTGTATGAGAAGGAAGGCTACCGTACAGTGGATATCTGGAAGAAGTACTACAGCGACGGCGAAGACGGCCTGGTCATGGAAAAGAATTTGCAGCACTGATATAGCGGCGCTCGTGGGATATAATGACCGTTGATGAGTTCTCAAGCATTATTACCACCCGTTTGGGTTGATCGTCAGCATTTATTTGAGAAAATGACTAGGGACTTATCGGTGCAATCCCGTATCTCAGTGGACACCGAATCCAACAGTCTGCATGCCTATCGTGAGCAGGTCTGTCTTGTCCAGTTTTCGACTCCAAAAACAGATTACATCCTCGATCCCTTTGTCTTCGATGGTTTGAGCGAGCTTGCCCCGTTGTTCAGCAGTTCCACAATCGAAAAGATCTTCCATGCCGCGGAGTATGACCTGGTCTGTTTGAAACGCGACTTTGGGTTTGAATTCGCAAACCTCTTCGATACCATGTATGCGGCGCGCGTACTTGGATACACAATGGTTGGGCTTGACAACTTGCTGGCTGAAAAACTTGGGATAAAGGTGGATAAGCGTCATCAGAAAGCAGATTGGGCTGCCCGTCCTCTGACCCCGGCACAGATCGATTATGCGCGCTTCGACACACATTACCTTTTCCAACTCAGGGAAATCCTTGAAACAGAACTTATCGAAAAGGGAAGATTGGAACTTGCCCGCGAGGATTTTGCACGAAGCTGCAAAGTGGAGCTGCCGCGTGAGAAGGTGAATGGCGCCTCCTGGAGGAGGTTCAACGCCCGCAAGGATATATCTGCCCGTGAGCTCACGATCTTGAGCGAATTATGCAGTTTCCGCGATCACATCGCAGAGAAACTGGACCGGCCGCCGTTCAAGGTGATCACCGATGAAACACTGCTTGCCATCGCCCGTAACCCGCCGGTAAAAGATGTCGACCTGGCAGGGATTGGCTTGAGCCCGAAACAGATTCGCTTATGGGGGAACGATATCTTACGCGCAGCCCGACGGGGTGCTGAGGCTCCGCTCGTGACGCGGGAACAGGTACGACGTCCAACTGAGGCGGTGCTCAGACGGCTGGAGAAACTCAAAAACTGGAGAAAAGTGAAGGCGAAGGAAATGGGTGTCGAGTCCGATATTATCCTGCCCAAAGTGTACTTGAACCCGCTGGCAGAACTTCCACCAAAAAGCAGGAATGAGCTGGAGGCTGCGCTTGCAGATTCGCCCTGGCGCTGCCGTGAGTTTGGCGCTCAAATATTAAAGCTACTGGGAGTCTAAAATGCGACTTAATTTTCATGGCGCGGCCCAGACCGTGACCGGCAGCCAGCACCTGCTGGAGATCAATGGACATCGGCTCCTTCTGGACTGTGGTCTTTTCCAGGGGCGGAGGAGCGAAACCTATGAACGCAATCTGACCTTTTCACATGATCCCCACAAAGTGGATGCGGTCATCCTTTCCCATGCTCATATCGATCATGTCGGCAACCTGCCAAACCTGGTGAAGAACGGATACGAGGGTCCGATCTATGCAACAAGCGCGACCGTGGACCTGGCGACGATCATGATGGCGGATTCGGGCCGCATCCAGGAATCGGATGCAGAGTACCTGAACAAAAAACGGCTGGCGCGTGATGAAGAGGCGATCGAGCCTTTATACACAGAAGCGGATGCCGAGCGCACTGCCCAGCTCTTTCACCCTGTGGAATATAACCAGCCGTTTGTGCCTGTCCCAGGGGTCGTGGCGCGCTTTATCGAGGCCGGACACATCCTGGGTTCAGCGGCGGTCTCTTTGGAGATCGAAGAAAAGAATCGCAAGACTCATTTTTGGTTTTCCGGCGATATCGGGCGATATAAACTGCCTTTATTACGCGACCCGGTTTTGCCCGAAAACGTGGATTATCTTTTGATGGAATCCACGTATGGTGACAAACCACATCTCGATCCCAGCCTGGCATTCGAGGAATTCCAGGAAGTCGTCGGACGGACCTTGAAGCTAGGCGGCAAAGTGATCATTCCAGCGTTTGCCGTGGGACGAACACAGGAGCTTGTGTACCACCTGAATATGATGATGTTCACCCGGGATGTCCCCCCGGCTCCTGTGTTCGTGGACAGCCCGCTGGCAGTGAACGCCTCGCAGGTATTCAGGAAACATCCCGAGTGTTTCGACGACGAGGTTCGCTGGTTTGTGCAGCAGGCGAGTCATCCAGCTTTGGATTTCAAGCTCCTGACGTATGTCCAATCGGTTGAAGAATCGAAAGCCCTGAATCTGCGCAAAGATCCCATGATCATTATTTCTGCGTCGGGCATGGCCGAGACCGGACGCATCCTTCACCATCTCAAAAACAATGTCGAGGATCCGAAGAATACAGTATGTATTGTCTCATGGCAGGCGCCCAATACGCTGGGCCGCCGCCTGGCG
>DATFET010000003.1:0-3963 GCA_035250835.1 Anaerolineales bacterium | reverse complement strand
TTCATTTCTGCGGCGTCACCAACCGCCACAATGATTTCCCCGTCCGTTACGACCGAGCCATTCCAGGTCACCTGATTGTCTGCGCCAAGAGTTACGACGATCCCGTTTTCGTATCTTGTGGCCATAATGAATCCTTTCGGTGTTCAAGATTTTTTAGAATCAAGTCATTCTCCCGAAGGACACACCTGCACCCACCGCCGGTGCGGGGAGAATCTCGCTATGTTTCCAGAACCTATGTTTGAAAATGAGATTCTTCGTCGCTTCGCTCCTCACATCGCCCCGATGCCCTGCGGGGGAATGACATATACTCGTGATTTTGCATATACTTCCTAAGGCGACCATTCTGTTAATTTTCTGTTTCTTATGCCGCAAATTTATTATAGCATTTGCCGAACAGCGATTGAGTGTAATACCCCTAAATCTGTCCTATTCTCTTTGCTCCCTGCGCCGTCCTCGGAGCAGGATTTCCCTGGAAAGCGCCGCCGAGGACGGTGACTTGAGCATCCTCCCAGCCAAAACATACCTCCCCGGCTTGTCGAAGTCATGCCGGGGAGGTATGTCCATGTTTTGCTGTTTGAGATCGTTAGAACGTTAATAATTCCATTTTTCGGATGAGCTCGAGGTCTTCCGGTAAATCCAGGTCCAGGCTAAGCGAAGGAAGATCCAAAATCTCAAGCCTTGCGCCCGATTGCCTGACGCGTTCACAATGCCGCTGGAAGGAATCCTCGCCGAAATCATATTCGATCAGGCCAGAGGGGGATATCAATAAAGCATTAGTACCTTTTCCATGACGATCCGGGGCAATGACAACCACTGGCGGGTCGGCGGCATGCTCGATCAGGGCAAGCACATCCTCACGCGAGATCAAAGGCAGGTCGGCGGGCAGCACCAGCACACCTCGAGTGGCATACACCTGTGCGATCACAGTCGCACGTTTCAGAGCCGTATTCAATTCAGGCTGCCCATTCTCACGGACAGTCCGTGCCCCGCAGTTGCGCGCTACGGTCAAAGCCTGGGGATCGCGGCTGATGACGAGCACCTCCTCCAGCTCCTTCAAACCAGTGAGAGTCTTCAGCGTATGTTCCAGGAGCGTACGGTTGAGCTCTGTCCGTTCATCTTCTGACAGGGCACTCGCCAGGCGTGATTTGCCACGCCGTAAAGGCTTGACAGGAATGATTGCCCAAAGGGTCATAGGTTTGTCCTGATAAACTCTAAGATCTCTTTTGCCAATCGGCTTCTCTCTTCATGACTATTCATGAACGAATTCGTTACAAGTACCTGCATATCTAATTCCATAATTCCTGCTTGCAGTTGCCTGTCAACCTGGTCCAGCACAAAGCCGTTTGCCAGACCGCGATAATGGTTTGCGACCGCCAATGCAGATGGCTCGATGCCCAGCTCGCGATACATCTTGGCTGCCGGCCCCTTGACTGCCTGTCCGCCAATGATCGGAGTGACTGCAACGACAGGTTTTTCGATGTCTGGAAGCACTTTAAGGATTGGATCGATGCTCACCCACGGATTCGATGGACAGAGTATGACTGCATCTGCAGACTGGATCGCTTCGCGCGCCCCGGGAGCGGGCTCCGCTATATCGGCGCCATCGAATCTGAATCCTTTTACGCGCGGCTCGCACCTGCGGCGGACGAAGTACTCCTGGAATGCAAGTTCACCTTCATCTGTAATAACGATAGTCCTGACTTTCTGATCTGTCATCGGCAGGACCGTGTGTTTAATAACCCAGGCTTCGCAAAAATCCCGTGTGATTTCACTCAGACCTTGACCCTCCTCCAGCCGCCGCGTCCGCTCGAGATGGGTCCCCAGGTCCTGATCGCCAAGATTGAACCAGCCCGGTCCCCCTAGTCTGGATGCATTGCGGATCGCGTTCCAGGTCTCGTCCACTCGTCCCCAGCCTGTTTCTGGATTTGCCAGTCCCGCCAGGGTATAACAAACTGTATCCAAATCAGGAGAAATATACAAGCCGTACTGCTCGAAGTCATCGCCAGTATTGACGATGACCGTAAGATCTTCAGGGGCAAGATTTTGGGCGAGACCCTGTACGAGCTTCGCGCCACCGACTCCGCCGGCCAGAGCAACAATCCGACGGTGAAGAGTGGACAGTGGACGATCCTCGGCTTGAAAAGTCATTTTTACCAAAATTCCTTATTGATCTGGAAATTCTGACAGTCCCTGGTCTACCATCCAATGTCACAATAGTTTCACTAAACTTTCCATGTCTCTCTTCTCTTTTATCCGAGGAGTTTCATCGGCATACCCCATAAAAAACATTCCCTGCGGCTCCCAGGATTCGGACAAATTCAGTGTTCTCTGTATCGTTTCCTGTGCAAACAACGGCCAGCAGGCCCATACACCGCCTAACCCTTCGGCGTGAGCGGCGAGCAGCAATTGCAAACCGGCCGCGGCAACAGACTGGATCGCCATCATTTTTTCGGCGTGCTGACGTTTTGCGTCGGGATATGAATCCATTTCACTCATGTCGAGGCAGAGCAAAATGATAACTGGCGCGGACGTGATCCGTCCCTTCGAGCGCTTGATCTGTGCCCGGATTTTTTCAAGGGGGACGCCGTCGCGGGTTAGATCGCTTTCGAAATCGGCGGCCAACTCTTCGGCAAGTTTTTCTTTCACCGATTGACGGGTCATCACAACAAATCGCCACGGCTGACGATTGTGCGCAGAGGGCGCGAACGTCGCGGTGGCGATAATATTCTGAATCACGGAACCGGGAACCGGGTCCAGTTTGAATCGGCGGATCGAACGGCGGGTCCGCAAAAAATTGTGAAGCTCAGTCGCGGTGTGGGTTAAAGTGGGTGGGTTTGATTCGGTAGATGATGCGCCGCTGTCCCTCCTTGTATGTCCAGGGTTTGTTATAGTATTTGAGGGAAAGCTGGTTGATATGCTCATCTGCACCTTCTCTTGTGAAGCCAACAACTTCGCCGCGCATGCCCAGATAGCGGTCCTGGTTGTCCGGATCCTGAATCGTCATCGCCACCTTCGGACGCGCTTTCATATTCCTATCCTTGACGCGTCCTTCATTGGTATTGATGAGAATATATTCGCCACCTGTACTGAACCAGACAGGCGTTACCTGCGGTGAGCCATCAGCCATGACCGTCGCAAGATAAAGCAGGGCTTTCTTATCGCCATTCAATAGATCTTGAAAATCAGTCGGAAAGGTCATCTTCCACCATAGGATTCGGGATAAATAATGTTGACATCGCACTGTTAAATCCGCGGATCGTTTCTATATCTTCGGGAGTGCAGCCGATCAATAGCTTGATTTCGGCATCACGTTTGAGTCTATCAAACGTGCATAAGATTCCTGTTAGTGTTTTCTCGATTCTTGAGCCGATCCATACATCCATCCCATCGCCATCACCGGCAGATGTATTTTCCAGATAACCGTAATCGAGGGGATAGATCAGGTCCGGGTACCGCGCATGGACGCTGCCTAGCGGTCTATCGAGGAGGATGCGACCCGCCTTTGCCAGTTCACTCATATCCTGCCAAAAATTCGGATTTGTCATCATCATCATTAGATCCTAGTGGTTGGTTGGATAAATAATGCACGAAAATCCTTGTCGGGGTTGGTCATCGGTCGAAAATGGGAGATGAGCCATGCGGGGTCGCAAGCCCGAAAGATTCCAGTTGAAACCGAGGGAAACAGCCTGGTTGCGCAAGCTGCTGCGAGCTGGGAAAACACCGTGGCGGATTGCGGGTCGGACTCAGATTTTGTTGCCCTGCGCCGAGAAAAGCCAGCCAGTCGGCTCTTGGAGTCAAAAGCTGGCGCAGAGCGCCTCGACCAGTTGGCGGATTGGCAAGCCGCCGTATAGGATGCCGCTCGATCAGGTCGGCGACGCGTTTTTTCCCAGAGGTCAACGCAAGGACATTGAACGACTGTCGCGGCGCGAACCTGAAAGTGTCGGCCGACCTGCGCCGCATGGG
>DATFET010000557.1:0-5417 GCA_035250835.1 Anaerolineales bacterium | reverse complement strand
TGCGCCTGATCTTTAATGCAAACACGGGCCCGGCAATTTGCGCCTCTATCATGGATATGGGTCAGCGCTTTCGCATGGTTGCCAACGTGGTGGATGTTGTCCCAACGGATGAACCGCTCCCTAAGTTGCCTGTGGCGCGTGCTTTGTGGCTGCCGCGCCCGAATCTCAGGGTTGCTGCAGCTGCGTGGATCTACGCCGGCGGCGCGCATCATACCGGTTTCAGTTATTCCGTGACTGCGGATCATCTGCGTGATTTTGCCGATATGGCTGGGATCGAATTCCTGTTAATAGATGAAAATACGTCCGTGCAGAATTTCAGGAACGAGCTGCGCTGGAATGACCTGTATTACCATCTCGCGAATGGGATCGTGAATTAGCAGGAATATGCTCGTTGGACGTGATGAGTTCTTCCCTTTGGAAGCTTTATTCCAACTTCACAATTGCAACCCCAGCAGGTTCGATCTCAATCGAGCCATTGATCTGCCTGCCCGTTAATAACTCCTGTCCGCTTCCTTCAAAAGGAATGGTCACTTTCTCGGAGGAGTAGTTCAACCCGAACAACCATGTTGACGTTTCCTTTGTGCGCTGCAGAAGTTCAACACCCGCGGGAGCGTTTGCAGCAACAGGCTGGACATTTGCTGTCCTGCAAACATGATCAAGCAGCCAATCCATGCCATTCGGGTCAGGGATCGTTCCCACGTAAAAAGCAGTCCCGTTTCCAAAGCGATTGCGCGTGATGGCAGCGCTGCCTGCGTAATAATCCTGCTCATATGTTGCAACAGCTTGTGAGCTTTTCAAGCGAATGACATCACTCCAGAAGGAACACTGGAATTGTTTGCCGTCTATCGTGCAGAACATATTTAATTGTGTTTCAGAATACGGCACGTACTCTTCGACTGTACATCCCAGCATGTCCCGGAACGGCGCGGGATATCCTCCTGAGTGGATGTGCTCGTTTTCGTCCACGATGCCGCTGAAAAATCCCATGACCAGAGTCCCACCGTTCTCAACGTAACGATTGATATTCGTGGCGGATCGATCGTTTACAAGATAAAGATTCGGGACGAGAACAAGTTTGTAGCCTGAGAGATCCGATTCGGGATGGGCGAAATCCACAGTGATATTACGTTTAAAGAGCGGCGTGTAGTAGGTCGTCAATTGGGGCAGGAGGCGCAGGTCATTCGAAGGCTTGTCACTCAGTTCGAGCGCCCACCAATTTTCCCAGTCCATCAGGATCGCCACTTCTGCTTTCACCTGACTGGAGAGAATCTCATCCAGTTTGTGGAGTTCCTCGCCAAGGGACTTCACTTCGCGCCAGACGCGCGAATCTGTCCCGGCGTGCGGGACCATTCCACTGTGATGTTTCTCGGAACCTGCCCGGGATTGTCTCCACTGAAAGAACATGACGCCGTCGGCGCCGCGGGCGATGGCTTGATAACTTCCCAACCGCATCACACCCGGACGTTTGACCGCGTTCCGCTGCCGCCAGTTGACCTGGGATGCGGCTTGTTCCATCAGGATCCATGGTTGGCGAGCGCCAACAGAACGAACCAGATCACAGATGATGCCGGCCCTCGCGGCCCAGTCAGAGTCGTACGTATCCGGGTAACTATCCTGGGAAACCACGTCCTCGTGAGCGGCAAATTTGAAATAATCCACACCTTTATGAAAACCCATGAAATTGGTTGTTACGGGTATATGAGGAGTGATCGCCTTCAGCGCGGCTTTCTGCTCTTCGAAGCAGACCAGCCATGAGTCCGAAGAGAAGCGCGCCCAGTCGAGCTGCTGGGCAGGATTGACATGAGCGGGTGAACGTCTCGGCGGCAATATCTCATCCCAATCCGAATAGATCTGGCTCCAGAAAGCTGTACCCCATACAAAGTTGAGTTTATCCAGTGTGACATACCGTTCCATCAGCCATGCACGGAACGCGGCAGCGGAGATATCGCAAAAACACTCGCCAACATGACCACCGTATTCGTTATCCACGTGCCACATGGCGAGTGCGGGATGTTCTTTATAACGTTCAGCCAGCTTTGCCGCAATACGCCTCGCGTAGTTACGATAATCAGGATTATGCGGACAGTAATGGCGGCGTGAACCATGCCAGAGAGTGATGCTTTCATTCGTAACAGGAAGCATTTCAGGATGAAGACGCACCATCCAGGCAGGCGGGGAAGCGGTAGGCGTGGCAAGATTGACCGAGACGCCGTGGGCGTGGAGTAAATCCATGAGCTTGTCGAGCCACGCAAATTCGAATACGCCCGGTTGCGGCTCCAGTTTTGTCCAGGAGAAGATGCCCAGCGAGACCAGGTTGACCCCCGCCTCTTGCATCAGGTGCGCATCCTCCAGCCATGTTTCTTCCGGCCATTGGTCGGGGTTGTAGTCACCACCGTAAATCATGTGAGGGAAATTCATGAGACTCCAGAATTCAATGATGTGAGTATTTCATCGAAGGGTAATTCCTTCTATGGGTTTAAGTACTCATCCAGCGCCGGCAGCGGATTGCCGTCGAAATCAAATAAAGCCTGATTTTCCCAGGCGTTCCCGGTTGTGGGTTCGGTGTTGTCCCATCCATTCCCATCCACCGCCGTCCAGGTGGCGTCCCAATAAAACACGCCGAGGCCGCGGCCGTTGTCAACAGCCCGGACCATGGACATGACATCCCTCAACATGTCGCGCTGGCCCTCGGGGGTCAGTAGATAATGCTGAGCTGCGAGATTCTGGTCGACAATATTAGGATAGTTATCGTTGTCCTGATCTGTAAACGCATAAGCGGTTTCGACCACAATGACATCCTTGTCATAGCGGGCAGAAATATCGTTCAGGTTGTACTGCAATTCTCCCAGACTCCCATGCCAGTAAGGATAATAGGAAATGCCGATCACATCGAAGGGGACACCTTCGCGCGTGATGTTATCGAACCACCAGCGTGCCAGCTCGTTGTCGCCTCCCTCGGCGATGTGCAGCATCACCTGCGTTTCCGGCGAGCAGGCCTTGACCGCATGATACCCGGCGGTGAGGAGCTCGCCAAGATTGTCCCAGTTCGGTGGGTCCCAGGTGTGTCCATCAGGCCACAGCAAGCCGGAATTGATCTCGTTGCCCACCTGAACCATATCCGGTGGTGTGCCCTGCGCTACAAGGCTGCTGCAAACGTCAAATGTGTGATCATACAAGGCTTGTTTGAGCTGCTCGAAATCGTAATCTGCCCAGGCTGCCGGTTTGATCTGCTTGCCCGGATCCGCCCAATTGTCCGAATAGTGAAAATCCACCAGTAATTTAATATCCTGCTCTTTTAGCCTTGCAGCCAGCTCCAAAATTTTCTCCTTATTATGATAGCCATCGGCAGGATCCACCCATACCCGCAGGCGGGCGTAATTGAGCCCATGATCTTTTAGAATTTGGAGAGCATCTCCAGGTGTGCCGCTGGCATCTTTGTATGTTTCCCCCAGGTCTTCAGACTTCTTCAGACTCGATATATCTGCCCCAAGGATCGAAAGCGCTGCCTGCCCGGGTACCAATTCAATATCGTCAAAGCTGGCCCAGGTATCCGGTTTGCCATCTGTGTATAGGCGGATCGTGCACTCTCCGTCGGTGGCCTGGTTCGAAACTGAGAGATGCAGCCAGCGATAGCCCGGAGTGGTAGGCGGAACGTGTACTCGCTTCTCTTCGCTCCCACATTTGAGAGCCAGATAGGTCTCATTCTGTCCCCCGCTGGAGCGGACCCAGCCGCGCAGGGTGTACCACTGGTTTGCCAGCCCGGATACACTTTGTGTTGTTTCGACCTGATACTCCTCTGCTGACTGGTGGGTCAGGCGCAAAGTGCCGGAATGGCCGTTCTCATCGAGCTTGACTGCTTGCACGACTCCGCTATGAGTCCAGCCGACGGGTATTTGGCTCGGCTCCTGGTCTTCAAATCCAGGATTCGTTAAGTCAACAGGTTTTGCTTCCGGGGTGGTCATTGAGAGAGTGGGCTCCAGGGTCGGAATGGCAGTCTGTTCGACAGGTGTTGTTGCAACGGTTTGCGGTTCCGTTGATTGAGATGCTGCTGTAGGACTTGCCACGCCGCAACCGGCAAGAAGACCGGATATTGCCAACATTCCGGCAAGCGCGATCGAGAAACGTATTGTCATCAACGGGTTTTGTTATCCCTTCACCGCGCCCTGAGTCAGGCCTCCGATGATCTGATCCTGGAGGGCGAAATAGATGATCATGATCGGCACCGCGCCGATCAACACACCGGCTGCAAAAACACCCCAGCGTTGTTGAAATTGCGCGCCAGCGAACCGTTCCAGTCCAACCATCAAGGTGTAGTGCTCGGCACTTTTCAGCAGCACCCGCGCCAGAACAAACTCGCCGTAGGTGCCGATGTAGTTGATCAAGCCAATCACGATCAATATCGGGCGCAGCAGCGGCAGAATCAACCGGGTGAAGATTTGCCAGTCCGAGGCGCCTTCCACCATTGCCGACTCGTCTATATCGCGCGGGATGGTATCGAGGTAACCTTTCATGAGCCAGATATTGATACCCATGGCACCACCCAGGTAGACCAGAATGAGGCTCGAGTGGGTGTTCAAGCCCAGTGCGGGAACTACATCCCCCAGTTGAGAAATCATCAGGAAGGTAGCCACCAGCGCCAGCAGGGCGGGGAACACCTGGATGAGCAGGATGCCTTTGAGCATCGTCTGGCGGTAGCGGAAGCGGAAGCGCGAGAAGGCGTAGGCCGCGATCGTGGTGATTGCAAGCGAGAATACGGCAGTGATCCCTGCGACTTTGACAGAGTTCCAGAACCACGTCCAGTAAGGAACCACTTCCATCAGTGTGCGGTAATTTTCCAAACTTGGATTTCTCGGGATCAGCGTTTGGGTAGCCAGCGAGCCGGTTGCATTCAAGGAGGCCGAGATCACCCACAGGATGGGGAATACGGCGAAGATGATCAGGAAAACCGCGATGACTAGGCGTACAGCGGTGCTGAATAGGTGCTGTGCCTTGACAGAGGTGCGAAATCGTTGAACAGAAGAAATACTAGACATTTTCACTGACCTCCTCCCACATACGGGTGTAGCGGAACTGAAAGAGAGTCATGGCGCCGACGATGAAAAAGATGACGATCGTGATGGCCGCGGCAAACCCGTAGTCAACACCGCGATTCGCGGTGAAAGCGAGGTTATACACATAACTGATCAGGATGTCTGTGTGCCCGGCCGTGGTAGGCGTGCCGGCCATGGGCGGCCCGCCGGCGTTGAAAATATAGATTAAATTGAAATTATTGAAATTGAACACGAACGAGGCGATGAGCAACGGACCAACAGCAACAAGCAGAAGAGGCAGAGTAATGTTCCTGAACTGCTGCCAAACGTTGGCGCCATCTACTTGCGCTGCGGAGTAGTAATCCTCGGGGATGGACTGCAACGCCC
>DATFET010000556.1:0-11138 GCA_035250835.1 Anaerolineales bacterium | reverse complement strand
TTCATCCAGCACTTTGCGGACGAGTTTGGCGTCGCGGTATTCGTCAATATAGTTCATACGTTTTATCTTGTTCGTATCATTACGAGGCTGGCTTTGTGGCCGAAGCAATCTCCCGCATCGGGCAGTAGGATTGCTTTGCCCAGAGGGGCTCGCAACTACCTGCTAATCCGGCCCAATCTCTTCTTCCAGAATGACCATTTCTCGCAAGATAGAGAAAGTTTCCCGGGCTTCTTCTTCACTCAGGCGGCTGATGGCAAATCCGACATGAATGATGGTGTAATCACCGATTTCGGCTTCGGGGACATAGGCCAGACAGGCCTCCCGCTGGACACCGCCAAAATCCACCTTGCCCATGCGGAGGCCGTCCGTTGCGTAAATTTCAATAATTTTTCCGGGAATTCCAAGACACATATTAGCTGCCCTTTAATTTATTCATTGCAATAACGGCCTGGCCCAGTGCAATACAACCGTCGTTCGAGGGGACTTTGGCGTGTGTTAATACTTTAAACCCATCACTCTGCAAAGACGGGATCGTTTTTTGGAATAGCGTTCTATTCTGCCAAACCCCTCCACTCAGCGCAACTTCATGAATTCCAAATGTTTGCCGCATCTCTTTGCAAACTGCGACAATCATATTGACAATCGTGTTATGAAACCGCGCCGAGATAACAGGAACAGGGACGCCTTTTCGCAGATCGACAAGAATCGCTGCGAACATCGACCCCAAAGCAATATTCGAATCGTGTAGCAGAAAGGGGTAAGAGCCAGTTTCCTGAGTGGCGACGAGACTTTCTAATTCAATCGCGGCCTGGCCTTCATATGTTGCAACCGGACAAACCCCAAGGAGGGCTGAAACCGCGTCAAACAACCTTCCCATACTCGACGTAAGAGGAGAGTTGGGACGAATCGAGATTTGGTTGCGAAGAATTGAGAGGGGGGATGAATTGTCAGGAACGGGTTTTAAACGGGTCATATTTTCCGTTGCAAACTGGACGGCAGGCAGATCATCGTCCCACGCCAATCCTGCCTGTTCGAGCCACGCCAAAGCCATTCTCCAGGGCTGGCGAACAGCGATATCCCCGCCTGGCATAGGCACATACTCCAGATGAGCAACCCGTTGATAGCCACTATAATCTGCGAGTAAAAATTCGCCCCCCCAGATAGCATGATCATCGCCATACCCTGTACCATCTAATGCAATGCCAATTACAGGGCGATCACCAGGATGAAGGTTCTCCACCATACAGGCTGCAATATGAGCATGATGATGTTGGACTCCCACACCAGGAAGGTGTTCATTCTCGATACGAGAAAGAGCATATCGGGTAGCCAGATAGTCGGGGTGGAGATCGTAGGCAATCCCCTCAGGCACCATCCTGAAGAGCTGTTCATAATGAGCAATGCCTTGCTCAAAAGCTTGCAAAGATTCGAAGTTGTCCAGGTTCCCGATATGATGGCTGACGAACGCATATCGGTCACGTGTGAAACAAAAAGTGTTCTTAAGTTCGGAGCCCGTAGCGAGGATTGTGGGGCCGGCCCAAGGGAGCTGGAGTGGGTCCGGAGCATATCCCCGGCTGCGGCGAAGAAAATACGTGTGAGTTTCGATAGATGGAGAATCGTGCGAAGTCACGGGATTCTCTAACCCTATATTTGCCATCACGGAGTCATCACACCGCATAAAAATCTCGCGGTCGTGCATTAAAAATACGTCCGCAATTCCGGATAAATTCCGGCGCGCTTCGTCATTCTCGTGAATAATCGGCTCTTCACTTGCATTTCCACTCGTCATGACAAGGGCTAAAGAGCAAAATTGATCTCCTGAAGCCAGATAATCTAAAAATAACAAATATTGCAAGGGCGTGTAAGGAAGCATAACGCCTAAAGTTTTTTGATGAGGCGCGACTGCTTCAGCAATGGAGGACTCGGGTTTACGAGAAAGAAGGACAACTGGACGCGTTGGGGAGGTGAGTAGTTCACGATCAGCTTCTTGAAGGAAACAATGTCGTTCAATCGTTTCCAAATCGGGCATCATCACTGCAAATGGCTTTGCCTCCCGGCGTTTCCGGCGGCGGAGTTCGGCAACTGCCTGCGCGTTGGTTGCATCACAAGCAAGATGGAAACCACCCAACCCCTTGATCGCTAATATAGAACCGTTTGTCAGCAATGATTGTGCTCGTAGGAGAATTTCGTCCCCCTCGTTTCTCTGCTGACCATCGCCTTTGATCTCAGAAAGATCGTTTTCCAGCCAGATAGTAGGTCCACATTGAGGGCAAGCAATGGGTTGGGCGTGAAATCGCCGGTTAGCAGGGTCTTCATATTCCTGCCGGCAGGCCGGACACATCTCAAATCGCGACATCGTGGTTTTCGGGCGATCATATGGAATATCTTGAATTATGGTAAATCGGGGGCCGCAATTCGTACAATTGATAAATGGGTAATGGTACCGGAAGTTTCCGGGGGTGAGCAGTTCGTGCAGGCAATCGTCGCAAATCGAAAAATCGGGAGCGATGGGTTGGAATGCGCCAACTTCCGGCAGGGATGGTCGAATTTCAAACTTTGTCAGTTCTTCTGGTGGGCAATCTACAATCTCAATTGAGTCTATCCGTGCCAAAGGTGGGTAACTCTCTTTTAAGGTGTAGATGAATTGGTCAAGAGTTGCTGAGCAGCCAGCAACCTTAATATCCACCCCGGCAGAATGATTGGCAACCCACCCGCTGAGATCCAGTTGAGTAGCCAAATTGTATACAAAAGGACGAAAACCCACCCCTTGTACTATGCCTGTAAGACGAATATGTTTACCGCTTTCGAACATCAGTGTTTATCCACTCCGCTTTATACTTTGTATAACTGCCAGGACCTCGGGAATTTGTTTTTCTACCTCTTGCGATAGCCCCTCCCCCAGACCAAAATCCTCCCCCGTCACTGTGATCAGCCACGCTTCCGGCTGATGTCCATACAGCAAATCTGCCATTCCCAACAACTCCTGTGGGGCGACGTAATGAGTGTATTTGGGAGCCGGGCGCTCACCGGCGGTGACCGGGCGGACTTTTACCTGTCCGGGAATCCCATCGACCGACGCGTCCACGAAGATCACCTGCGAAGCCTGGCTCACGTCTTCCGCCAACTCCGGCATCAGCTGGTGGGTTTGGGTGAATTCCACACCTTCTGCGGGTTCGGTTTTGAGCGTTTCGATGATGACCCCGCCGAAGCCATCGTCTCGGCGGAGGGGGTTGCCGTAGCCAATGATGAGGGTTTTCATAGGATTTAGCCGTGTTTCGCTTCATCCAGCACTTCGCCTTGGGGACCGACCAAGAGCAGGTGGAGGGGGTAATCCCCATCAGCGTGGGTGGAACAGCTCAGGCAGGGGTCAAAAGTGCGGATGACGCCTTCGACCCGATTCAGCATGGGTTCGGTGATTTTGTTGCCGCGGATGAAATACCGCGCGACCTGCGTGATGCCTTTGTTCATCGCCAGGTTGTTATTCCCGGTGGCGATGACCATGTTTGCCCAGGTGATCAACCCGTTTTTGTCAATTTTGTAGTGATGGAGGAGCATGCCACGCGGGGCTTCGGCCATGCCGATGCCCTCGAACCGGTTCGGTTGGGCGCGGGCGCGGACGTGATCGCTCAATATGTCGGGCGAATGGAGCAGTTGTTCAAGGCGTTCGATGCCGTACAGGATTTCGATCAGCCTGGCGTAGTGCGCCTGGAACGAACTCAGCGTCGCGCCGCGTTCCAACATGCGGAACTCAGCCCATTCCTGGTCGGCGCGAGCAGTGCCCATCTGGTCGATGATATTCATGCGGGCGAGCGGACCTACGCGGAAGATGCCATCGGGATAACCCATCGGCTTGTAGTACGGGGATTTCAGGTAACTATCCGGCTCTACGTATTCGGCGATGAATTCCTGGTATTTTTTGGGACTCAGGCCGTCGGCGACGATACTGCCCATCGCGTCTACGATGCGAACTTTGCCATCATAAAAGGCGATGCGCCCGTCTTCTTTCACCAACCCCATGAACAGGGTGGGGAAGTTGGCGAAGGTGCGGATTTCAGCGTCGAAACCACCAAAGATGCCTTTGTACCAGTCCAGCGAGCGGAGGATGCGCTCGAGGGCGTCGGGGGTGCGTTCGAGGATGAAGTCGCGTTCCTCCTCTTTGAGGGGGGCGTTCACCCCACCGGGGACCAACCACGCAGGGTGGATGCGTTTCCCCCCGAGCAGCTCGATCACTTCCTGCCCGAATTTGCGGAGCATGATGCCGTCGCGCGCCAGATCGGGGTATTTTTTCAACACGCCGAAGATGTTTCGGTCGGCGGGGTCGGCGTCAAAGCCAAACACAATGTCAGGGGAGGACAGGTGGAAGAAGCTGAGCGCGTGGGATTGGATGATCTGCGCCAGATTGATGATCTTGCGGAGGTTGCTGGCGGTTTCGGGGATTTCGACCGCAAGCAGGTCGTCGCAGGCTTTGGACGAGGCGATCAGGTGGCTGACCGGGCAGATGCCGCAGATGCGCGCCGTGAGGGATGGCATTTCGTAAAAAGGCCGCCCCTCGGTCATTTTCTCAAACCCCCGGAACTGAGTAACGTGAAAGCGTGCGTCGGTGACCTGCCCTTTGTCGTCGAGGGATATTATGATTTTGCTGTGCCCTTCGATCCGGGTCACAGGGTCAATGGTGATGGTTTTAGCCATAGGATTCTCTCTTCAATGATCAGATTCCAAACCTCGTTTTTCCGACTAAATCGGGCATACGACCTTCGAGCAGTTCGATCACGGCAAAATAGATCGTGTCCGCCGAAGGGGGACAGCCAGGGATGAAGACATCCACCGGGACGATATGATGCACTGGCACGGATTTCGGGCGCAGGGGCGGGATGAATTTGACGGGGATATGCTGGTTTTGGTCGGCGTTTTCAACGTACGCGCGCTCGTACAGCGATCGCACGCTGAACTGGTTCCGCATTCCCGGCACATTGGACGTGACCGCACAATCTCCGAGGGAGACGAGGATGCGGGTGTGGGCGCGCACTTTTTTGATCTTGTCGTAATCATCTTCGCTGCTCACGGCACCTTCGACCAGCGTGACATCCACCATTTCGGGGAAATCTTTGGGATCAACTAGCGGGCTGTACACCACATTGGCTTTTTGTGCGATGTCAATAATTCGCTCATCCATATCGAGAAAAGACATATGACAGCCGGAACATCCGTCGAGCCAGACGGTGGCGATTTTTGCTTTTGTATCACTCATGTTATTCCTCTGCCTGAATTTCAAGCCGCATCAACTGCAAGTAAGGTAAAAATTCGCGCTGTTTAGTCATCTCGGCGACGGAACGGCCCTTGGCGGAGAGCGCGCCGGTGGGGCAGAGCTGGACACATTTACCGCACCGCGTGCAGGTTGTGGAGCTCCCCCAGGGTTCGTTCAGGTCGGAGATGATCATCGAGCGCGCCCCTCGGTTCATCACGTCCCAGGTATGGGCGCCTTCAATTTCATCGCATACCCGTACACAACGCTGGCACAACACGCAACGGTTGTGATCCATCATGTAGTAGGGATGCGAGGCGTCAATGTGCATCTGCGGAGACATGTACGGGACGCGGACATGGGTCATGCCCAATTCCATTGCCAGGTCTTGCAGTTCGCAATGCCCGTTGGAGACACACACCGAGCAGACATGGTTACGTTCTGAGAAGAGCATCTCCAGGATTGTGCGGCGGTAGGCTTGCAGGCGCGGGCTGTTGGTGAACACCTCCATCCCTTCGTCAATATAGGTCATACACGCAGGGACGAGTTTCGCCCAGCCTTTGACTTCGACCAGACACAACCGGCACGCGCCGACGTTGGACAGGCCGTCGATCTGGCAGAGGGTGGGGATGTGGATGCCATTCTCGCGGGCGATGTCCAGGATGGTTTCATTGCCACGACCGCCCAGATCCATATCGTTGATTTTCAGGGTTTTGATGTTGGAAGGTCTCATGCCATCACCTCCTCGCGGTGCACAATAGTTTTGCCAATCGTACAGGAACCTGCCGGGCACTCCTTGCGCTCGATGTGCGCCAAATATTCATCGCGGAAATACTGGAGCGTGCTGTAAATGGGGTTCGCGGCGTTCTGCCCCAGCCCGCACAGGCTGGTATTTTTGACAACATCGCTTAACTCTTCGATCAGCGCCAGGTCATCCAGCGTCGCCTCCCCGCGCGTGATCTTGTCCAGGTAGTTGTACAGGTGCGTCGTCCCCACCCGGCAGGGGATACACTTCCCGCAGGATTCCAGTTTGCAAAATTCCAGGAAATATTTGGCGACCTCGACCATGCAGGATGATTCATCGAGGATGATCATGCCGCCGGAGCCGATGATTGACCCCAACGCTCGCATCGCCTCGTAATCTACAGGGACATCGAGATGTTCGTACGGGACGCACCCCCCAGACGGCCCGCCAGTTTGCACAGCCTTGCACTTCCCATGTGTGACACCGCCTCCCATCTCGTACACGATTTCTCGCAGGGTGATGCCCATCGGCACTTCGATCAGCCCCTGGTTGCGGACACTGCCCGCTAGGGCGAACACCTTCGTCCCCTTGCTATTTTTCATCCCAATCGAGGCATACCAATCGCCCCCGTTTCGGATGATGGCGGGGATGGTGGATAACGTCTCGACGTTGTTGATCAGCGTGGGTTTGCCCCACAGACCGAGCTCGGCAGGGTATGGGGGTCGCGGGCGGGGCTGGCCGCGTTTCCCTTCGATAGAAGCAATCAGAGCTGTTTCTTCCCCGCAGACATATGCCCCAGCCCCTACGCGGATGTGGATATTGAAATTAAACGGCGTGCCGAGTATGTGACTCCCCAAAATACTCCGTTCCCTGGCTTGTTGGATGGCGACATTCAATCGCCCGACCGCCAGGGGATACTCGCCCCGGACGTAAATGTACCCTTCAGTTGCGCCGACCGCATATCCGGCAATCGCCATCCCTTCCAGGACGCGGTGCGGGTCCGCCTCCAGCACGCTGCGGTCTTTGAACGCGCCAGGGTCGCCTTCGTCTGCGTTACAAACGACGTATTTCTGGCCCCCATCCCCCGCCTTGGCGACGGTCGTCCACTTGAGCCCGGCAGAGTACCCGGCGCCACCCCGGCCGCGCAGCCCGCTCCGCACCACCTGATCAATAACTTCGGCAGGGGACATTTCGGTTAACGCAGCCAACAAGCCGCCATACCCACCTGCGGCGATATACTCTTCGATCCGGCCAGGATCGATCCGCCCGCAGTTTTCCAGGACAATCTTCTTCTGGTATTGGAAAAACGGGGTGTTGGTGGGAATGACAAGGCGTTTAACGGGAGTTTTACCCACACTTTCAACAATTTCCGGGACATCGCGGGCGGTCAGATTGCCATACAAGACGGTGTCTTGGCCTCTGCTTTCAACAGATACCAACGGCCCTTGAGAGCACAGGCCCATACAACCGACACCTTTCACTTTGCACGTATCGTGCAGGTCACGGGCTTCCACCGCGAGTTCCAGGTCCGCTTTCAATTTCTCGCTTTGAGAAGAGAGACAACTGCGCGAGATGCAAACCCGTACGATGTGATCATACGCGCTCGAATCGTATGATTCTTGTTCGGTGATTTTTTCCAGGGTATCAATCATAATGGCTCCACTCCTCAAGCTTTTCGAGGACAGACTCAGGATGGACTTTGCCGACGGTTTCGTCGTCAAAAACGACCACCGGGGCCACCCCACAGGCGCCGACGCAGCGCGCATCTCCCAGCGTAAGCCGGCCATCGGGAGTAGATTCGCCCGGAGTCAGACCGTAAATTTTTTTGATTTGGGCGAGCAGCTGCGGAATCCCTTTCAAATAGCAAGCCGTCCCGGTGCAGATAACACAGGTGTGCTTTCCGAAAGGCTCCAGGTGAAACAAATGATAGAAAGTTGAAACGCCATACACTTTGCTCAGCGGGACGCGGAGGGAGGCGGCTGCATATCGCAGAGAGGCGTCATCCAGATACCCGAACTCTTTTTGCACAGCGTGCAGGGTTTCAATGAGGGCATCTCTGGAATAGCCGTTGCTCCGCATGACCGCTTGCACGTTTTTCCACTTAGCGTCTTGGGTCGGCGGGTCGATTTTTGGGGTTCTGATGAACATAAATGTCTCCATACTCAGAGAAATCCCAGAAAAGATGATGAGAGGAGACGTACATTCCTTTTCTTCATCTTTTCTAGGGCATATTTGATTTGATCCATGTGACCCACTCCTCCAGCCCTTTCTGAGTCTGGCAGGATACAGGGAAAGTCACCACGCCGGGGTTGAGGATTTCAACGCCAGTGCGGAAATAATCCATCTTGAACGGAATGTACGGGAGTAGATCGATCTTGTTGATCACGAGCGCATCTACACCCCGATACATACCAGGATATTTATAGGGTTTGTCGTCGCCTTCAGGGACAGAGGCAATGAGGACGCTTTTGTGTGTGCCCAGCTGAAAGTTCGCCGGGCAAATCAGGTTGCCGACGTTTTCGATGATGAGGAGATCGAATTGGGCCAGGTCAAGTTGTTGGAGAGCGCTCTTCAACATGAAGGCATCCAGATGACATTCCCCCCCGGTGTTGATCTGGATGGCTGTCGCGCCTGCCGCAGATGCACGGTCGGCGTCAATGCTGGTTGCAATATCTCCGTCGATCACGGCGACGCGAAGTTCGCCGGATAAGCATTTCAAGGTCTGTTCGATGAGCGAGGTTTTGCCTGCTCCTGGAGAGGCCAGGAGATTCAGGGAGAATACCCCGGCCTGTTCGATTTTTTTGCGATTCATTTCCGCCAGGAGGTCGTTCGCGCTGAGGATTTTTTCAACGACAGAGATTTTTTGGGTCATACAGATTCGCTTTCGGTGTCAATGCCGATACTTTCAAGACGAAATTCATCGCCCTGGACGATTTTGACATTGCTACTCCTGCAGGCTGGGCAAAACTCCAGATCCCGCTCGAGTTGGTATTCCTTGCTGCAATCCTGGCACATCAATCGTGCAGGCATGCGCTCGAAATGCATAGTTGCATCCTGGCAAATGGTCCCTTCGGCGATAATGTCCCAGTAAAACTGGACGGACTCATCCACGATAGAGGAGAGAGAACCAATAACCAGATAGAGGTCAGTGACCCGCGCAGCCCCGGCATTGTTTGCGGATTCCAGGGCAAGGTTCAGTATATTTTCGGTAACGGCGAGTTCATGCATCGTAATCTTGATAAATAAGGTCCGTTTGTGAACAATGTCACAATTATCCTCTACTAGTAGCTCTTATGGCAGAGAGGGAAATCCTTTCAAATCAAGGACAATTGTCCCGATAAGTTCAGCGGCGATAATTGATTTCAGGTGAGGGAAAAATCGGGCTGGTTGAGCAGCAAGCCGCGCACCGAGTCGGGTTTCAACGAGACCGGTTGATGCTCGGCGAAGGCGTACAGCCAGCCTGGCAGGTATTTGACCGGCGCGAAAGCGCTTTTGACGAACCAGGAGGGAGGCGGATTATAATCGCTGCAGTACATTCACCTCCTAATAAATCCGTGCCAAATTTGTGGATCTGGGAGACGAAATGGCAGACCTGAACAACCCCATGCTGTTATTGGTCTTTATCGCTGCGGCCGTCGTCACCTGGATCGCGGGCGTGTCTCTTGCCCGTGCCACCGACGTGCTCGACGACCGCTACGGCCTGGGCGAAGCTATCGGCGGCATGATCTTGCTTTCTGTTGCTGGCAGCCTGCCGGAAGTGGCGATCATGCTCTCTGCCGCCACCAGCGGGCACCTGGACATCGCCGCCGGAAACCTCATCGGCGGCGTTGCCATGCAGACGTTTGTGCTGGTCATCGCAGACTGGTTCGGCCGCGGCCGGCCGCCTCTCTCAACTTTGGCCGCTTCCCTGATCCCGGCCCTCGAAGGGCTGCTTGTGATCGCGGTCGTCAGCGTGACGATCATGGGCGGGTTGCTGCCGCCCAGCGCCAGCATTGGCCCAGTGGGGGTCGCAGCGATCGGCATTGGGATTATCTGGATCTCCGGGATGATAATCCTGAACAGCGTGCGGAACCGGCCGGAGTTAGCGCTCGGAGCAGCCAGCACGGCCGCGATCCCGCAGCGACAACATGCGGAGACGAAGGACGTCGCCGATCAAAAACAAAACGTCCGGCGCACGATCCTCATCTTCATAGTCGCTTCCCTGGCGACGCTGCTGGCGGGTGTGGCGCTGGAGCAAAGCGGCAACATGCTCGCCGACAACTGGGGGATCAACGGCGTCCTCTTCGGCGCTACTATCCTCTCCCTGGCCACCGCGCTGCCAGAGATCAGCAGTGGCATTACCGGTATGCGGATGGGCCGCTATACGCTGGTTTTCGGCGATATGTTCGGCGGCAACGCCTTCCAACTCACGCTATTCATTCTGGCAGACCTGGTGGCGGGTCAGCCTGTATTGCCGGAGGAGGGGGCTTCGAATGCCTGGATCGGCGCGGTCGGGCTGCTGATGACAGCCGTCTTTGTCGGCGGAATTATTATCCGGCCATCGCGGCGCGTTGCCGGCCTGGGGCCGGATTCCTGGGTTGTAGCTCTCATTTATCTACTCGGATTGTGGGGGTTGGTGGTCGTATCACAATAGCTACTTAATTTCCCTCCTCTCCACCAACGTCCCCTCCCTGGCGATGCTAATCTCAAGCCGACCTATTTATTGTTAGAGTGTGTAACATCAATCAGTAAAATAGAATTGTGTATAATTGATACAAAATATCAATGCCGGACCTTTGCAACCGCCGCAGGAAGTTGCTTCCTGCCATCCTATTTTTGCTTTGGGTGCCCGCCGTGACTGGTTGTTCATCGTTATCGCCCCAGGGGGCGGCCGCGCCGGGCGCCGGAGGAATCGCTCCTCCCGACTCATCACTGGCCGCGGAAATTCTTGCCCTGCCTGAGCTCAACACTGTTGACCTTAATGGCGGGAGGCTCACGGTCGTAGCGACTACCAGCATCATCGGTGATGTCGTAGGACGGGTCGGGGGGGATGCGATCGAGCTGGTCACCATGCTTGGGCCGGGGCAGGATTCCCACAGCAGCGAGCCGGCCGCCCGAGATCTGGCGCGTGCAGCGGACGCGCACGTCATTTTTGTCAACGGCTGGGGCCTC
>DATFET010000555.1:0-11631 GCA_035250835.1 Anaerolineales bacterium | reverse complement strand
TAATTCCGTTGATGTTTCAGTTCTCCATTACGGCAAAAAACAACCGCGCTCGCACAGGAGTGTTTACGACGCCTCACGGCGACCTTCTGACGCCAGTCTTCGCGCCCGTTGGCACACAGGCGACGGTCAAGACTCTCACGCCTGAACATCTCAAAGAAATTAACGCTTCTCTTGTGTTGAGCAACACCTATCATCTCTATCTGCGCCCCGGTGACGAACTCGTGCGTGAGTTGGGCGGCTTGCACCATTTTATGCAGTGGCCGCATCCCATGCTGACCGACTCGGGCGGCTTTCAGGTCTTCTCACTGGCACAGACTCGAAGGATCGACGATGACGGCGTGATCTTCAAGAGTCATATCGACGGCTCGACGCATCGCTTCACACCCGAAAAATCCATCGCCATCCAGGAAAATCTCGGCGCGGACATTATCATGGCGTTTGACGAATGCTCCGATCCCAATGACCATGCCTATAGTAAGCTTGCCATGGAACGGACCCATCGCTGGGCGGAACGGTCCCTCCGTGCGCAGACGCGTGGAGACCAGGCATTGTTCGGGATCGTACAGGGCGGCGTTCAGGCGGACCTGCGGGCTGAGTCCGCTAAATTCATCGCCTCCCTCGATACGCCCGGCATCGCCATCGGCGGACTCTCCGTTGGCGAGACCAAGCAGGAGATGCACGACACATTGGATGTAGTCGTTCCGCTGCTGCCCGAGGACAGGCCACGTTACCTGATGGGGGTCGGCACCCCCGAAGACCTGATCAACGGCGTTGCGCGCGGCACTGACATCTTCGATTGTGTCCTGCCGACCCGTCTCGCCCGGCACCACTCTGCTTTCGCACCCGAGGGCCGTCTGAACCTGATGAATGCTTCCTATGCCCGCGACTCGCGTCCCATCGATGAGACTTGCGATTGTTATACCTGTCGAACCTTTACGCGTGCCTACCTTCGCCACCTGATCGTTGCCAAAGAATTCCTTGCTGGAACACTGATCTCAATTCACAATCTGCGAGCGTTGATCCGACTGATGGAACAGATACGAAAATACATAGCAGAGGGCACGTTCGAAGCGCAACTCCCTGAGTTGCTGCGGCAATGGCAAGGGAATGCAGAGAGAAAATCCAGGGCAGGTAAACAACAGATCGAAGATGCCTGAGCGCATTACCATATCTTCCCCGAGTGGAAACTGGATCGCCGCGCTAACCCATACGGGCGAGAATTGAATTTCTGCCATTGAACAGATGGGAAAATCTAAAATAGCTCAAGGAACATTATGACCCTTTTACAATCCTTTCTCCTCGGTATCATCCAGGGACTGACGGAATTTATCCCGATTTCCTCCACGGGACACCTGTTGATTGCACAGTATTTATTGGGAATACCGGCCAGTGACGAAGTATTCGCGTTCCTCGTCATTGTCCAGCTCGGTACGCTTGTTTCACTCTTCGCGTTTTACTGGAAGGACCTGGTTTCCATTGCCGGGGCTGTGCTGCGGTTCCGACAGGCAACACCTGAGAGAAACCTGGGAATCTATATTCTCCTTGCCACCATTCCGGCGTTGGTTGTCGGTTATTTTTTGAATGATCTGGTAGAGAGGTTTTTTCAGCAGCCAATGCTCCAGGCCTCGATTCGACTGTTCACCGCCGCGGCCCTGATGTCTATTGCTGAGCGATTTTCCCCAAAGAACCGCCAGCTCAGTACAATGGCCTGGTATGATGCCTTGTTTGTGGGAGCGATGCAGATACTTGCCGTATTTCCCGGTGCATCCCGCAGCGGGACGACCATCAGCGGCGGCATGTTCCGGGGCTTCGACCGCCCGTCAGCGGCGCGCTTTGCGTTTCTCATGGCTGTACCAGTCATGCTCGCCGCAGGTGGATTCGAATTGCTCGAAGTCTTCCAGATGCCGAATAGCCGCGAGCTGCTGCCGTCGCTCGCGGTTGGGTTTGTCACTGCCGCGCTGGTCGGCTGGTTTTCCATCAAGTGGCTGATTGATTACCTCAGCAGGCGTTCCCTGTATGTTTTTGCCATCTATTGTGCAATCGTGGGTACAATCACTTTTCTTTTGCGATAAATATTCGGGCCGCGAATAGACCGTGAACACAAAACACTTGCTCAGAACTCTTGTCGAAACAGAATCTCCTTCCCGCGAGAAAACCGCGGTGGATCGCCTCAGCGCGATCGTCGCTGAAGAAGCGCGCAAGCTTGGGGCGCAAGTCGAAATCATTCCCAGCCAGACGACAGGCGATCACGTGCTGGCGCGCTTTCCCTCTCAAAATGGCGCGAAAGGAATACCGATCCTTCTTCTTTGCCATATGGACACTGTCTTTCCGCTGGGAACTCTTAACAACATGCCATACTATGAAGTGGACGGAAAAATCTTCGGTCCCGGTACGCTGGACATGAAAGCCGGCATCGTGATCTCACTCGCCGCGATCGAAGCATCGCAACAGCAAGGCCTGAACCGACCCGTCACACTTCTCTGCACCTCAGATGAAGAAATTGGTAGCGGAACCTCCCGTGGATGGATCGAATCGCTGGCGAGTGAATCAGAACTGGTCCTTGTCATGGAGTCTGCCCTCGTGGATGGTTCACTCAAAACCTGGCGCAAAGGCGTTGGCGAGTTCCGCGTCAGGGCTAAGGGACGCGCAGCTCATGCTGGCGGAGACCACGAGAAGGGACGCAATGCTATTGAAGAAATGGCGCACCAGGTCCTCGCCGTTCAAAAGCTGACTGATTATTCGAAGCAGACAACGTTGAATGTCGGTGTGATCCGCGGCGGCACGGTCTCGAACGTTGTCCCTGAGGAGACCGTCATTCAAGTGGATGTGCGCGTCATGCAGCCCGGGGAATGGGAACGGCTCGAAGCGGAAATGAAAAAGCTCCGACCCGTTCTTGACGGTACCTCCATAGATATTTCGGGGGGATTGAACCGTCCGCCCATGCCGTTCGACGAGACCATGCAAGCCACGTTCGAAAAGGCAAAATCGATCGCTGCACAGATTGGCATCGAATTAAAGGCAGGCGGATCGGGCGGTGGCTCGGACGCCAATTTTGTCGCCCCATTGGGCATACCTGTCCTGGATGGACTTGGGGCGGTCGGAGAGGGATACCACTCTGAGCGTGAATACATTTTTGCAGACAGTCTCGAACAACGCGCCAAACTGGTTTCCGCCCTGCTGCTGAATTGGTGAATACAATGTCATTGCGAGCGAAATTCGCGAAGCAATCTTCCAGATGCATTTCCTTCTTCCTTTTTTCTGCTCTCCTTCTCTTCTCTTGCACAGCCAGCACACCTTCCGTAACGCCGCAGCTGGTCAACGTGTATTCGACCTCCGCCGGGCTGCCCTGGCTCTCTGACGTTTACGATTGCGCAGGAACGACATCTGTGATTTCCCGCGTGGACGACCCTGCCTCGGCTGAGATTGTGCTGCGCGTCGGAGAGCCTGAATTTCTTGATTCAACTGTCTATCAGATCGATACAGAAGAAATCCTGATTGTTACCCACCCTCAAAGCCCGCTACAGAATTTGACCCTGGATGAAGCGCGCGACCTGTTTAGCGGGTTGGGGGACCCGTCCGTGCAGGTGTGGGTATATGCGTCAGGGGAGGATGTGCAGCAGGTCTTCGACCGGATCGTGATGGACGGAAGACCCGTGACGCCAGCCGCGCAGCTGGCGGTCCATCCACAGCAGATGTCCGATACACTCGTCAATGAATCCAACACTGTGGGGATTCTGCCTCGGCACTGGAAGGCCGGAGACTCACGCCAGATTTTTTCTGTTGCGACGGTCCCGGTGCTGGCATTGACGGATTCTGAACCACAGGGCATCGTCCGTGAATTGATTGCCTGTCTGCAAAATTAATTCCAATCCAGTTGTTCCTGCTTTTAATTGACTTATAATCTAAACTACCAGACATGAGGAGAACGTGTATGCTCAAACAGCCGATTGGTGGTGAGAGGGAACGCCCGTGAAAACCCCGCTTTGGATTCCTTCGGAAGAGCGTAAACAGGATGCCAACATTACCCGCTTTATCCGTGAGATCAATTCTCGCTATCAATTGGATTTAAGCTCGTATGCACAGCTCTATCAATGGTCAGTTACGAATATCCCGGAATTTTGGGCGGCGATGTGGGACTTTGCGGAACTCAAAGCTTCGAGACATTACGATCAAGTGGTCGACGGTCTGACCAAATTTCCAGGGGCAAAGTGGTTCCCCGGCGCGCGTTTGAATTTCGCGGAAAACCTCTTGCGGTACCGAGATGAAAAACCTGCGTTTATCTTCAAAGGGGAGACTCAAATATCCAGACGACTGACCTATGCGGAACTGTATGATGCGGTTGCGCGACTTTCTCACACGTTGAAGGAGGCGGGCGTTGGGGTGGGGGATCGAGTCGTCGGGTACATGCCGAACCTGATCGAGACGGCGGTCGCCATGCTGGCAGCCACCAGCCTGGGCGCCACCTGGTCCTCCTGCGCAACGGATATCGGCCCGGCCGCGGCGATCGAGCGGCTTGGGCAGATCGAGCCGAAAGTGATGATCACAGCCGAGGGATATTTCTATAAAGGGCGGTCCTTCGACACCCTCAGTCATGCCGCAGAGGTGGCGCGCGGTATCCCTTCTCTCCGACAAGTAATTGTTGTTTCATACACGCGTGAGCAAGCGGACATCTCTCAAATCCCGAATGCAGTTCATTATGAGGAGTTTGTTTCAAATGAAAGCAATCTTGAAATTCAGTTCGAGCACCTGCCCTTTGACTATCCACTCTATATTATGTTTTCGTCCGGGACAACCGGCAAGCCAAAATGCATGGTCCAGGGTACTGGTGTCCTGATCAACCACCTCAAGGAGTTACTCCTGCACACCGATCTCCGCCGCAGTGACAGAATCTTTTACATCACCTCCTGCAGCTGGATGATGTGGAACTGGCTGTTGAGCTCCCTGGCGGTCGGTGCGACGATCGTGCTGTATGACGGCAACCCGAACTATCCCGATCCGGGGGCAATGTGGAAATTGATCCAAGACCAACAGATTACCATTTTTGGATGCAGCGCGAGTTACCTCCACTTTCTGAAGAAGGAACATGTCTCACCTGGCAGAGATTATGACCTTTCTTCGCTGAGGGAAATCTCGCAGACGGGCTCTCCGCTTTCCGCCGAGGGATTCGAGTATATCTATCGGGAGATCAAGCCTGACCTGCACTTCAATTCCATCTCCGGCGGGACGGATATCAACGGATGTTTTGCCGCCGGCAGTCCGATCCTCCCGGTGTATGCAGGTGAACTGCAGAGCGCGGCGCTGGCGATGAAGATTCAGTCGTATGATGAAAAAGGCAAGCCTACTTTCGATGAGCAGGGTGAGCTGGTCTGTGAGGCGCCCTCACCCTCGATGCCGCTTTATTTCTGGAATGACCCGCAGGGCTCGAAATATCACAGCGCCTACTTCGATGTCTATCCTAACGTCTGGCGGCACGGCGATTACGTTTTGATCCACAGCGACACGGAGGGAATCACATTTTATGGCCGCTCAGACGCGGTGCTGAAACCTTCCGGCGTGCGGATCGGTACAGCCGAGATCTATGCTCAAATGGAAAAATTGCCGGAGATCGCCGACAGCCTGGCAGTGGGACAGAACCACAAGGAGGATCAGCGCGTGATCCTGTTCGTTAAACTCGCACCCGGAAATACCCTGACGGATGAGCTTAAGGATAAGATCCGCAGGACATTGCGCCAGAACGCTTCGCCGCGCCATGTGCCGGCGCTGATCCTGGAAACGCCGGATATTCCCTATACATTGAATATGAAAAAAGTGGAGAGCGCCGTCACGAACATCCTTAACGGTCGCGCCGTGAGTAACAGGGATGCGTTGATCAATCCCAACTCGCTGGAGTATTACGAGCAAATTTTGTATCGCTTGAAGGAGTAGCGGCTGCAAAGAGAGATTATCCCATGCCATGCAATTGCTGTGAGATTACAGATAGCGCATTCAGTGAGAGTGAAGCGAAATCCGAGCTGCAGCGCTACCGCAGGAAAGGCCCTCCGGAGCAGACCCGGCTGCTCCTGCAAGCCATTCGTTCCCTGAAACTCGAAAACGCCGACCTGCTGGATATCGGCGGCGGAATCGGAGTCATTCATCATGAGTTGTTGAAGGATGCTGCGCGCTCCGCCGTACATGTCGATGCATCCTCGGCGTATTTGAAAGAGGCGAAAGAGGAGGCAGTGCGGCAGGGACATGGCGAGCGTGTCACTTTCCACCATGCAGATTTCACAGATATTGCACCTGAACTTCCCGTCGCTGATATTGTGACGCTCGATCGGGTGGTCTGTTGTTATCCCGATTTCCGCCGCCTGTTGCAGGCTGCAGCCGAGCACAGTCAGCGTGCTCTTGCATTGACCTATCCGCGTGAAACCTGGTATCTGCGGATTGCAATGCCGGTCATGAATTTCTTTCAAAAGATACGGAGGGATCCTTTCCGTGTTTTCCTGCATCCCGTCTCTGAAATGGATTCGCTTCTCAGGCGGGAGGGATTTGAGCGGGTCTTCTTTCGTCGCTTATTTGTGTGGGAAATGGCTTTATATCAGAAAACAAAACTTTAGAAGTCAAAAAATTGATATACGGCATTAGATATAGCGGATCATCCATGTTACGATGATTTCGCTAATATTCGATTCCGTCTGGATGGGAGGATAGCCGTCAGTTCCGGCAGCCATTTGCCTTACAAGGCTGTAAAGTCTCTGTTTGTATCATTTTGTCGAAGTATATGTCATGTTCCCTGCTGACCGGTTTTGTTGGTAATTCAATACTCTTCTCGTTATTGCCTGTGACAGAATTTGGTGAGTCATGAGTGATCGAACAATGGGGGTAAAAGACAGCCTCGAGCAATTCTCGAGGCTGTTGCATTTGTAGGGAATCAGACCACTTCTGGCAATTGTCGATGCCACTCGGTCGCCTGCTCGAAGGCATAACCTGCATTCAACACTTTTGCATCAGCCCAGGGACGTGAGACGATCTGCAGACCAATGGGTAATCCTTCTTTTGTGAATCCACAGGGGAGGGAGAGCGCCGGCAGACCTGCGAGATTGAACGGGGCGGTGAAACGCGTCAGACGCCCGGCTTGCTCGACAGCATCCAATCCATCCACGAAAGGCGCGGCGATCGGAGTGGTGGGCGTGAGCAGAAGATCATGGGATTCGAAGAATTGCTCGCATCTCTTCCTGACCTCAACCTGTGTCCGCCTGGCGAGGATATATTCTGTCGAGCTGGTGTTTGCCCCGTCCTCCAGCCGACGGCGGATATCGCTGCCAAACATCTCGGGGTGTTCACGCAAGCGGTCGCGGTGGACGGCCGCGCCGTCTGACTGTGTCACCGTTTTATTGGCGAGAGCGGCATCGCGCATCCAGTCCACGTTTACTTCCTGGACTTTACAGCCCATGGACTCGAATACTCTCGCAGCTTCGCAGATTGCATTCACAACTTCAGGCTCTGCACCCTCGATGTATTCGCCAGCGCAGAGGGCAATCTTTCGTCCCTCCAGCTCGTCCACAAGGTGTCCCAGGTAATCACCGTTCAGCATCTTTATGGATGCAGGATCTTGCGGGTCATATACTGAAATAACCTGCAGCATGAGCGCGGCATCCTTGACGCATTTTGTCAGCGGACCCGCGTGGTCGAGATTCCATGAAAGCGGGAAGACGCCGCGCAGGCTGACGCGTCCGTAGGTGGGCTTAAACCCAACCACCCCGCACAGTGAGGCGGGAATGCGGATCGAGCCGCCCGTATCGGTGCCAAGCGCGCCAAGCGCCATGCCGGTTGCCACGGCAATGGCTGACCCGCTTGAAGAGCCGCCTGGGATTCGATCTGTATCCCATGGGTTGCGGGCGGTCCCATAATGAGGATTGTCGCCAGTTATGCCCAGGGCGATCTCATGCGTGTTTGTTTTCCCCACGATGATCGCACCTGCCTGCCTGATCTTCTCGACAACGAACGCATCCGTTTCGGGGACATGGTCGGAGAAAAATTTCGAGCCAATGGTTGTCCGGATCCCGGCTGTATCGAAGAGGTCCTTTACAGCGATGGGAACTCCACGCAGGGCGCTGGTCAGCGGATGGACGGTTGCCGGCAGCTGCGCCTCGAGAGCAGATTCCACATCCAGGACGGTGATAAAGGCGTTGAGCTGCGGGTTGAGGCGCTCGATTTGACGGAAACAGGCTTCGGCCAGGTCACGAGCCGTGGCTTTCCCCTCATGAAGCGCATTGAGAGCAGTGGTTATGGTAAATGGGTCGCTGTGCATCCCTGAATTATAAATCCCATTCTGTCTTGCTGGAGTGAAAAAGACCCCGAAGGTTGCAGTCTTCGGGGTCGCGGAGTCTGTGAGATGTTTTAGAACAGGCCAAGCACTTTGCCGGTTTCCAGATCGAGGTCTACATCATAAAAGACCGGACGTGTGGGCAAGCCGGGCATAGTGCGCATATCCCCCAGGATGGGATAGAGGAATCCTGCGCCCACGCTGGCACGGATCTCACGCACAGTGATGCGGAAGTCTTTTGGTGCACCCTTCTTCGTCGCGTCGGTAGTGAAGGACAGGTGCGTCTTCGCCATGCATATGGGAAGCTTGTCGAAGCCGAGGCGGGTGTAGCGGGCGATCTGCTCCTCAGCCTCGGGCGTGTAATCCACGCCATCGGCGCGATAGATCTCGCCGGCGATGGTCTCGATTTTATCCTTGATGGGAATTTCCAGCGAGTAAAGGAACTGGAAGTTGCTTGGTCGCTCTGCTGCTTTGATGACCGCCTCTGCCAGGTTTTTGGCGCCCGCGCCGCCGTCCGACCAATGCGTAGACACGACCCCATCCATCGCACCCATACGCAGCGCAGCCTCACGGACAAGCTCCACTTCGGCAGGAGTATCTGTAGCAAATGAATTGACCGCCACCACGACATTGACACCATACTTGAGCGCATTCTCGATGTGGCGCTCAAGGTTGGGGAGCCCTGCTCGCAGCAGATCAAGATTTTCATCGGTGTATTCAGAGGCAAGAGGTTTGCCGGCGACGACTTTCGGTCCACCTCCATGCATCTTGAGCGCACGGACGGTGGCTACCAGCACGACCACCTGAGGGATCAAGTTCGAGTAACGGCATTTGATATCGAAGAACTTTTCCATGCCAATATCTGCACCGAAGCCCGACTCTGTGATCACAAACCCATCTTTTCCGACGAGCTTGAGCGCGATCATGTCTGCGATAATGGAGGACTGTCCATGTGCGATGTTGGCGAAGGGCCCGGCGTGAACCATGGCGGGAGTTCCTTCGAGGGTTTGCATCAGGTTGGGTTTGATGGCATCCTTCATCAGGACGGTAACCGCCCCGGCTACCCCCAGGTCTTCCACAGTGACCGCTTCGCCGCGTTTGTTAGTAGCGACGACCATCAGGCCAAAGCGATCGCGCATATCTTTTAGCGAAGTCGTCAGTGCAAGCACTGCCATGATCTCAGAGGCGACAGTGATGTCGTAACCGGACCTGTGCTCGAAGCCGGCTTCATCCTTGCCACGCCCGACTTCGACCTCGCGCAGGAAGCGGTCGTTGATGTCGATGACACGGCGCCAAGTGATCGTCGATTCGTCGATATCAAGGCGGGCGAAACGAGATCGTTCCTGAGGAGTCAATTCAGCGGGGTCTGTCTTCTCAATCCCGAGCTTTTTCAGACGGCGCAGCATGGTGGGCGAAAACCTGCGATTGCCCTTCTTATCGACAGGGCACAATGCGTTGAACAGCTTCTCATCGTCCTGCTGCTTTTCGTGCATGACGCGCGCGTCCAGGGCTGCGGAGACAAGGTTATGAGCTGCGGTGATGGCATGGATATCACCGGTCAGGTGAAGGTTGAAATCTTCCATCGGGATAACCTGCGAATATCCACCGCCGGCCGCGCCGCCCTTGATCCCAAACGTCGGTCCCTGGGAGGGCTGGCGGATGGCAGTGATGACCTTCCTGCCCAGATGCGCACCCAGCGCCTGTGAAAGCCCAACCGTGGTTGTGGTCTTGCCCTCGCCGAGAGGCGTAGGCGTGATGGCAGTTACATCGATATATTTACCGTTTGGTTTATTTCTCAGGCGCTGAAGGACCTCAAGCTTAATCTTGGCTTTGTATGGACCGAACAGCTCGAACTCGCTTTCGCGGATGCCCAGTTCGGAGGCCACCTGGAGGATGGGTTTGATCCTGGCCTCCTGTGCGATCTCGATATCCGAAGGGACAGGTCGGCGAAGTTTGAGTTTGGTTGCAGTAAAGGTCGCCTTTTTGCCATTCTGGTAGGCGGATGGCGCCTTTTTGGCCGGAGCTTTTTTCAGGATGACCGTCTTTTTTGATAAAACCTTTTTGACTTTGGATTTCGCTTTGGGGGATTTTAATATCGCCATGGTTTCTCCTTTGAGCCTGCTTCTTGCTAAATTATCCTAAAGTAGATGAAATTTGACAAATGCCTTCCTTCCCCCGTTTACCGGCATAGTGTCATGCTTGCAGCTACCAAATTCCTGCCTTAGGCGCTGATTTCGGTACCCAGCCTCTCTCCCAGCAGGGCGCGGCTGAGATGATCAGGCTGAGTGCCGGAAAAGATCTGGATTTTCAGTCCCGGATTTTGCTGCACCAGATCGATCATTTCCTTTACTTTCGCTTCCATTCCGCCGGTCACATCTGCCGCAGCGGAAGCTCTCACGTCATGCTGGATATCTTCAAACGATCCGGGTGTGATCCGTTCGATACGGCGTGTCCGGACAGGGAAATCCTCCCAGACCGCCTCTTCGATACCGGCGAGAAGTATCCGTTCGGGGTGCAGTGCTTTCATCAGGTAGGCGAACAGGTTTTCGGTCGAGAGAATGGTGCCGCCGCGCACTTCATCAAAGACCACATCCCCAAAGATCACCGGGATCATATCCGCTGCCAGCGCCATGCTAATGGGAGTCGTCTCCCAGACCGATACCCGTCCATCGCTGGCAATGACACTCGCTGAAGGAGGCAGAGCAACGGTCCGCAGGCCGGCCTTGTGCAGGGCTTGCATCACATAACGGTTCAGCGAGGAAGCCTGGTACCAGACTTCGGCAAACCCTTTCCAATAATTATCTTCAGTCGTATCCCGTTCACGGTGGGTTAGCGGGGAGGGACGCGGGAACCCGTCGCGTGTTTTGTATTCGCTTGCGGCGACATGCCCAAAGGAGCCGGCGCCGTGCCCGATCACGAGGCGCAGGTTTCGATGAGTTTGGAGCGATATGGCGATCTGCCTTGCAAGATCGTCCATCACATCCAGGAGAGGCGTATATGGTTTCATCTTGTCGGTGATCAGCGATCCACCCAGTTTGAGGAAAACGAGCTCCTTCATGGCTCTATTTTATCCCACCTGCCGGATAAGAGGCAGTATAATCCCGCCGTTATGGGTACAAGCATTATCGGCACACTTGTTGCCATACTTTTTTTGGTTGGGGCAGCTTTGTCTCTGCGAGCAGGTATTCGCTCCATACAATCTGCGCGGACGGTGGTATTTTATCGAACCCGCCGCGCCCGCATGCTGGCTGGATGGCAGTGGCTGGCTGCTTCGCTTGTGCTCTTTTTCCTGGCTGCAGGAATCGTATTTGGTGGACCTCTCGTCA
>DATFET010000553.1:0-3254 GCA_035250835.1 Anaerolineales bacterium | reverse complement strand
GTTCAGCCGACAAGCGACTTGGATGACCGGGCGGACGAGTTGCAATTTTCTTTTTCGGTTCGTTCGCTTCTTTTTGCCAATACCGAATGCTGCGTTCCGTGACACCACTGATTTTTGCGACTTCCTTTACTCGCTTTCCGCATTATGACACATCTGCGGAAATTAATTCTTTAAAACTCAGTAACTTGGTTTCCATGCCTGCCAACTTAGATTCCTCCCTTGCTGACAGAGTTTCCCTAACCACAATCTGCGTTCACACACTACGGCTGAGGCCAAGGGATATCGACCGCCTCCGAGAACCCGTGTTTTTCAACCGTATACAGCTTGCCGGAAGATGGCTGGGCACAGCCGGCTTCGTCGCGCACTTCGTAGCTGGTGGAGTACTGGTCAGGGTAGGAATCCGTCCACCACTTGTAGATCGTATCCTGGCAGACGAACAGCTCAAGCAGGTAGCCGCGGTCATCATCCTCGGTCATCTCCACCTGCTCCCAGCTGATGATGACTTCATCCCCATTGCGGACGGCTGTGACCCCTCTGGGTGGTCCGTACATGTTGCTCCCGATGGACTGTAAATTAAGTTCCTTGTAGCCAAGCGTCGAGACATCCCCGGCGACATCCACTACAGATGGCGCCACCCAGCAGAAGTAATCGAGCTTGTCGAATTTAACATACAGCCAGTTGCCGTAAATATAGCGCTCACGCACAGTTCCCTGATCCCCTTCATAAAGATCTGCCGCGTGCAGATAGGCGACCGACGGACCATAGCGGCAGTGTGCCTGCTTGTTGACGGTGACAGCGGGGAAGTTGAATGTGGGTGTTGCAGAGATTGTTGAAGTAGGAGTGATGGTCGGCGTCAATGTGATCGTCGGGGTGAGCGTGTCCATGGGAGTAAAAGTCATCGTCGGGATGGACGTCGCGGTCTCAGGCACGGCAGTTGAGGTAACAGGACGCGGCGTGAGGGTTACCTGCTGCCCGGGCGTGCAGGCAGACGCAATCATCAGGCTCAGCAAAACCATTTTCAATCTCATTTCATCTCCTCTAAAAATCGGAGGACGTTCGTTCCCAGTACGTCGTTGGCATAGCCTCCTTCCATTACAACGAGGGTGGGCAGCTTTAGTGATTCAATCCTTTTTCCTATTTCGCCGATCCCCTGGGTGGTGACCTTGATCGTCCCGAGCGGGTCATCGGCGTAGATATCCATCCCTGCGGAGACGACCAGGTACTCCGCCTCGAACTGGTGGATGAGACCCAGCGCCTCCTCCAAAGCCGACAAGTAGCGCGCATTATCGGTGCCTTTCTCCAGTGGAAGGTTTTTGTGGAACCCCAATCCCGGGCCGCTGCCCGTTTCATCGGCAAAGCCCCAAAAATGAGGGTACTCAAAATTCGGATCGGCGTGGATCGAGATCGTCAGCACATCCGCACGCTCGTAAAAGATGTCCTGTGTACCGTTGCCGCAGTGATAGTCGATGTCGAGCAGTGCGACTCTGCCCCGCGAAGCAAGCCAGTTTGCCGCCACCGCGGCATTATTGATAAAGCAATATCCGCCGCCATAATCCTTGCCGGCGTGGTGACCGGGCGGGCGGCATAACGCAAATACGACCCGTTCTCCGTTCACGAGCGCCTCCGCCGCGCTCAAGGCGCAGTTTGCCGAAGCCAGCGCGGCTGGATAAGTCCCTTCCACGATGCAGGCGCTCAAGTCCATCAAGTGATAGCCCATCCGTCCGAGCAGTCCGCTCGGCTTTTGGGGCTGACGTCGCAGCGCGAACGTGGCCGGCAACAGCACGGATTTATCGCGGGCCTCCGAAGCCTGCCACTCGCTCCAGCACGAGGCGAGGAAGTCAATATATGTCCGCTCATGCACGGCGTGGATCGGCTCAAGTCCGAAGTTGCGCGGCTCACAGATCTCTGCCCAGGTCGTTTCACGCAGCGCGCTCAAAATGCGGTCCATGCGGTCGGGGTTTTCCATGTACGGCGTTCGCAAGCCTCCATCGAAGACTTCAAAGGGCGGTTGGTGTCCGCGATGTTCCTCAGAATAAAAGACCTTCATCCTGCCTCCGTAAGAATTGATTGGATGATTGTATCAATACAACGGAGGACACATGGACGTATTCGAAGCCATTCATCAAAGACATTCAATTAAGATGGTCAAACAGGATGCAGTGCCGCGCCAGTTGATCGAAAAATTACTGGATGCCGCCGTGCAGGCTCCTAACCATTACAGGGTTCGACCCTGGCGTTTTGTTGTGCTGACTGGTGAAGGGCGTACAAGATTGGGAGATGTCATGGCTGCTTCAACAGCCAGGCACCATCCTGAGTTCCCGCCAGAAGCGCTCGAGAAATGCCGGGCCACGCCTCTCCAGGCGCCGCTCGTGATCGCGGTTGGCGTGGAGAAGCCCACTGAAACAAAGGTGCTGGAGATCGAAAATATCTGCGCGGCTGCCGCTGCGACTCAGAATCTTTTGCTCGCCGCCCACGCAATGGGACTGGGTGCCAAATGGCGTACCGGCGAATGGGCACGGGATGTGATGGTGAAGGGGTTTCTGGGGTTTGAGACCGATCAGCACATCATCGGATTCATTTATATCGGTTATCCTGAATTCACAGCGGAATTTCTCCCGCGTCCATCCTTTGAGGACCGAACTGTGTGGATGGAATAAGATAGAGAACAGAGATTAGAGAAGAGAGAGCAGGGTGAAGCAAGCTCATCGCTCTTTCTTTTTTATTTACATGTTTATCTATCTACCTTAACGTCCCATTTCCTTCAGCACCTCCACCATCAGGTCCGGCCGGTCGGTGATGATCCCATCCACGCCCCATTCGATGTACTGCTTCATCAGTTCGGGATCGTCCACTGTCCATGGCTCGACGGCGATATTTTTGGCATGCGCCTCGCGGATGAAACGCTCCGTCATGATGGGGATATTCATCGACTCTTGCGGATCATACGGCGGCTGGATGGATTCGTATTGTGGGATGAGCAGCCCGCTTAAAAGAGCTTTTCCCAACAAGACAAAGGCCGTCACCTCGCCGCGCGAAGCCGATGTCGCAACTTCCGGGCAGGTCGTGCGAAAATTTTTCATGGCTTCATCGTGGAAGGATGCAATGACGACTTTGTCCTGCATGTTGTGTTTGCGGATCAAATCACATAAGGGCTTATCCATGCGGTTTTGAGTCAACTTGATCTCGATGACATAACGCATCTGCGGGAACTTTAGAAAAAGCTCCTCCAGTGTGGGGACCTTGATGCCCTGGCC
>DATFET010000551.1:0-7457 GCA_035250835.1 Anaerolineales bacterium | reverse complement strand
CCTCCATTTTTGGATAAAAAGATCGGTGACTATATCAGTTCACGTGGACGCAGGGTTCTGATCACCGTAGGTGCAGATCGCTGGGGACTCGCCAGGTCATTCGTCGAATGCGGTTATGAGACCATTTTTGGCGACCTGATGTTCGGTCTGGATGTTCCCATTGCCATCCATAAACTCAGTTCTCTGAAAACACTTGCTGGATTGCTGTTGCCGATTGCCGGGCGATTGCCGTTTGAGTGGATTTATCCCACCGGTGAGAAGCAGGAGAAACGCACACCCAAATGGGGAAAATATTATGAATGGGCAACTGTCATCGCCGGGGATTGTCATTACATCAAACGCTTTATGCCCGATGACCTGGCGGGCAAGGTCATTGTCACGAACACGACCACCCCCGAAGATGTGGAGACCTTCCGCAAGGCGGGAGTGAAATATCTCATCACAACCACCCCGGTGCTCGAAGGGCGTTCCTTTGGAACGAATATGATGGAGGCGGCGCTGGTTGCTGTCGCGGGTAAGGGACGTCCGCTGACCTGGCCCGAACTGAACGAAATGCTCGAGAAACTTGGTTTCGAGCCTCAACTGCAGGAGCTCAATTAATGTCATTGCGAGTGACCGAAGGGAGCGAAGCAATCTTATTATATTCTGGAGATTGTTTCGTTGCACACCGCCCCACGGGTTCGGCATCGGGGAGTAACGCTTCTCGAAATGACAGATGAAGGAGAATGTATGGACGCAATCTTAACCGCTGGTGGCATCCCACAGCCAGAAGACCCACTTTACACGTATTCACACGGAGATTCGAAAGCCATGATCGATGTGGCTGGCAAACCCATGATCCAATGGATTCTGGATGCCCTGGGCGACGCAAAAAGTGTGAATAATGTCATCGTGATCGGTCTCTCCTCCAAAAGTGGAGTAACCTGTAAAAAGCCGCTCCATTTTATTTCCAACCAGGGACGCATGCTGGCGAATGTTGTCGCGGGAATCAATAGATCCCTCGAGTTGAATAAAAAGACACAATACGTTCTGCTTGTTTCGTCAGATATTCCCGCCATCAAGCCTGAAATGGTGGACTGGCTTGTGAAAACCTGTATGGAGACGAAGCATGATCTTTATTATGGCATTTGCCCACGCGAAGTCATGGAGAAGAGATTTCCCGGGTCAAAGCGTACCTATACCCACCTCAAGGATATGGACGTTTGTGGGGCTGATATCAACCTATCGCATGTGCGCATGGCAACTGAACATCTGGATATGTGGGAATCGCTGATTGGTTCGCGCAAAAGCCCTCTCAAGCAGGCGAGGATTATCGGTCTGGGCACATTGTTTGCGTTTCTCACGAGGCAGTTAACCCTTGAGGATGCTGTTCGCCGTGTCTGTGAACGGATCGGCGTCAGCGGACGGGCGATCATCTGGCAGGATGCCGAACCCTGCATGGATGTGGACAAACCCCACCAGCTTGAGTTGCTGCGCGCCGACCTGGCAGAACAGCAGCGCAAGGTTGCTGTCCGGGCAAAAGCTGCTGCTCGAAGAGCTAGCCAGACGAAAACCACCAAAACGACCAGCAAAAAAACAGGCGCAGGGAGGAAGGTTACCTCTGCGAAGACGGGGAAAACCAAATCGCAGACATCATCCAGGTCCAGGCTCAAACAATGAATGCATCTTCCCTTCTCGAATTGGATGCCCGGCTCTCGGGTCAGATGCGCGTGGCTGAAAAGCCGGGCACGCTTCGTACGATTGCTGTCTTCCTTGCCCACTCGGGAGACTCGTGGTTCTGGGGCGTGGCATTGATCATTTTGTGGCTCCTCAGTGATTCCACCTGGAAAGAGTTTGCAGTCGTGATGTTCGCCGGCATCAGCTTGCTGGCAATCGTGGTGTTGATTGTAAAATTCAGTGTGCGAAGGAGACGCCCGGAAGGCGAATGGGGCGGCATTTATCGCAGCACCGATCCGCACTCGTTCCCGTCCGGTCATGCAGCGCGCGCTTTTCTCATTGCAGTGATTGGCAGCGCCCTGGGTCCGGACTGGCTCGGGGTTCTCCTGTGGATCTGGGCGCCGCTGGTTGCCCTGGCGCGCGTGGCGATGGGCGTGCACTTTCTTTCAGATGTCATTGCGGGGTCATTCCTGGGGATTGTGGTTGGCGTGCTCGGTTTGCAGTTCTCCGAGGCGTTTTTTGCCTGGCTGACGAACCTGACCGGTTTTGCGCTGTGGTGAAATCACAGGGAAAGGAATGACAGGCGCCTAGTCGCCCTTCTGTTTTCTGATCGTTCCCAGGTGCTCCTCAATATGTGCGAGATCCTTTTCCACCCACGATTGCAGGGTAAGTCCACGGCCGAGCATCACGTGACGTGAGGTCCGCGCCCACGCTTCCGAAGGAAGCTCGCGAAGCATATCTGCCAGGCTTTCCACATGATGGACCAATCCATCCAGGATTTCCTCGAGCGGTTCACCCGCTGAGTAATGCTCAGCCATGTACGCTTCGCCGTCGAAGTTCTGAAATTCAGGGTCCGTCTCGATTGCTGTTCTGCGGACGCGCGACCCGTATACCAGCAGGTGTACATCCCGTGTATGTACTGCAACCTGATGGATATTCCACCCATCCGCCCCAAGCGGTGCGAAGGCGTCTTTCGCTGCAAGACATTCGCTGCGAAACTGGCGGGCGGAATTGACCAGCCTGTTGATCAGGCTGGTCCGATATTCCCGAAGTTCCTTCATGTTTTTTCCTCCTCGGCGAGCAACGCCAGGATATTGTCAACGATCTGTTCAGCGGTGTTTTCCACAGCATGAACACGGATTCCATATTGACGTAATTCCCGCGCGGCCTGACGGGTGAATCCCTCCAGCCCGCTCATGCTGGCGATGAAAGCCGCGCCCGCTTCATGACTGTCCGAAGCCTGTGCGGCCGGGATGAGATTGATGATCACACCTTTCCCACGCGCCCGCATGACGCGCCCAACCGACTGGGTCATCAGGAATGCTCCTGTAAGGTTGACGTCCAGTACGCGGTGCCAGTCCCATTCGTCCATATCCAGGAGCGGGAGGCGCGGCTCAACAGCCGCGTGGTTGATCAGGATGTCGATCTGACCGAAGTCATCCTCCACCTGCTTGATGACATGCTGGACGCCGACTTTCTTGGCGACATCTTCGATATACGCTTTTGCCGAGCCGCCGCGTTTACCGATGCCGTTAATAACTTCATCCACATTGACCGGCGAAATATCATTGGCTGCCACATGAGCCCCTCGTTCGGCAAATGCTTCGGCGAGAAGACGGCCACAGCCTCTGCCGGCACCGCTGATCAGAACAACTTTCTTTTCCAGGTCAATCACGGGTCTGCTCGCATAATGGGATGCTATCTCGATTCTCATACCCGTTCAAAGGGTACCCAAGATAGGGTGAGGGGTCAAGGGTGTTCTGGATTTCCAGCTCGTTTTTGAAATTTCCGTTCCCATCATCTTCAACAATGGAGAAATGCAAATGTACGCCAACCGGGTTGTCCGGATTGCCCGAATAATCACCCTGATAGCCAAGGAATGTTCCGGTGTCGACAGGAACCTCAAAAGTGCCCGCAGGAAAATCCGAGGAAATGAATGAGTTTCCCTGTTCATCTGCCATGTGTGTATAGTAGAGCCAGATCTGTCTGTTGGGGTTCAAGGGGTCCTCTGGAACGCGCACGATGACGGTCGATTTCCAATCAGGCAGGCGTGTGAGATATCCGGGGTAGGCGGATACAACGCGGGTCACACCGATATCCGTTCCGGCGAAAATGTCTATCCCCTGGTGAGCATGGCCCGGGCGGAAGGAATCGCCCCACAGGAAGCCGGCAAACCCATCCGTCGGAAAATGGAACGGTGCGGATCCACACTGGGAGCCGGCCGCCAGCTTCCAGTCCGCATGCGAAGCGGGATTCTGAATCCAGGTATGGAAAGCCAGCAGCCGCCCACTGTTCGGACGGTAGAGGGAGTAGGCAGTCCCTGCCGCGGCGAGCAGGCCAACAAGGAGCATGGACAGTAGAAGTGTGCGTTTTTGCATAAGTAAAAATTATATATGGGATAGACGACTGGAAGATATACAATATTCCTGCTTTTGTAACTATTAAATATCCGTCTCGTCATGATGATGAAGCAGCCATCGAAGATAAGAATTGGTTACATTTTTATTGATTTTTACAACGAGTTAATATAACATTAGGCAAAACCCAGGTTTTCTTAATCTTGTCGAAAAGGCAAACCCATCGTGAGGTGGGGACGCAAAGTCATGGATCTGCCAAGCTGATGCGTACAGATGGACAGACCGCCAGACCGCCGAAAATTTTTATTCGGCGTATTATTTTAAGGAGGTGTCGCATCCAAAGTTCAAAACTTTAATTAATATCTATGCACAAACCCCGTTCAAGATATATATGAGGAGATATATTTCATGAAAGCAAAGTGGTTTAGTACGTTGTTGATTGTATCTATGCTGGCAATTGCGCTTGCGCCGTCATCCGGCTCAGCCGGCGCGGCGCCACTAGGGGATGATGATATTCCAGTAATGGGGGCTAATACGGATAATCCGGGACACGCACTCGCGGATAAACAGGCAGCCTTAAAGGAAAAAGCTCTTGAAGCAAAGCTGAATGGGAAAGCCAATGGCAAAACCCATGAAGTAGCACGCGGGCAATACGTGGAGCTGGCGCTTGAAGATACTGACCGAGTGTTCGTAGTCATCGCGGAGTTTGGGAACACAAGGCACGTAGCATTCCCAGATTCCTCTCCTTTGAGTACTGCACTTGTCTTTGATGGTCCGTTACACAACGCAATTCCCGAACCGAATCGTGCGTTGGATAACAGTACATTGTGGCAGGCGGATTACAACAAGGCGCATTATGAGGATATGTATTTCAACCGCATGGTCGACTATTACCAGTCGCAGTCATCGGGCCGCTATACGATTGAAGGGAGCGTCACTGAATGGGTCAAAGTACCATTCAATGAGGCACGTTATGGACGCAGCGGTGATGTGAACAATATCGATCCGGCCGTCTGTGCCAGCATTGTCTGTAACAATACCTGGTTCCTGATCCGGGATGCGATGTCCTTCTGGGTCAAGGCGCAACTGGATGCCGGCTGGACAATGCAGCAGGTCACAGACTATCTTATAACCTTCGATCAGTGGGATCGCTACGACTACGATGGCGATGGCAACTTCGACGAACGCGATGGATACATCGATCACTTCCAAATCGTCCATGCAGGCGGTGATGAAGCAGCCGGCGATCCACAGCAGGGTACAGATGCAATTTGGAGCCATCGGTGGTATGCGCAGTTGATCCCGATCGGTTTGACTGGTCCAACAGTGGATGGGAGTGTTGTGCCATTTGGTGGCTTTAATGCAGGTAGCGGTGGAGTATCTTCTGGCCAAACGATCCCATCGAACCCGACTGGAGTTTGGGTCGGTGACTACACCATCCAGCCCGAGAATGGCGGCCTGGGCGTATTCGCGCATGAGTATGCTCATGACCTCGGCTTACCGGACCTGTATGATACCTCTGGTAATACCTGTGGCTCGACATGCGAGAACTCTACAGGTTTCTGGACCCTCATGTCTTCTGGCTCCAATATCGGTGATGGCGGACCCAATGGGATCCAGGATGCTCCCACCGATATGGGCGTTTGGGAGAAATTCCAGCTTGGCTGGTTGAATTACGAAGTGGCTTTTGCCGGTGCCAGATCTGAGCACAAGCTTGGCCCCGCTTCGACCAATACCAAACAGGCGCAGGGCTTGTTCGTTGTCCTACCGGACAAGGAAGTTGTTTCAAGCATTGGTGCACCTTACGCTGGTTCCAACTTCTATTACTCTGGCGCAGGTGATGAACTTGACCATCTGATGTATCGCTCGTTCACATTACCCGCCGGCGCAAGCCTTTCAGCCCAGGTACGCTTTGACATCGAATTGGATTGGGACTACGCTTACCTGATCGCTTCTACCGATGGCGGTGCAACCTGGACAAATGTCCCCACCAACCTTTCGACCAACTTTAATCCCAATGGTCAAAACTTTGGCAACGGCATTACAGGCTCCACCGGCGGGAATTGGGTTGCATTGACTGCTGATCTTTCTGCCTACACGGGCAATGTCCTGCTAGGCTTCCGCTACTGGACTGATGTCGCCGTTGTCGAACCCGGCTTCCAAATTGATGAGATCTCCGCCACCGGTTCCCCGATCGATGGCGCAGAATCTGATGCCGGGTGGACATTTGATCCGGTAGGCGGTTTCCGCGTTTCGACTGGTGAAGAAGTTCAGCTCTATTTCAACGCTTATGTTGCCGAGTTCCGTCAGTATCGTGGGTATGATACGTCTCTCAGGACAGCCTATAACTTTGGCTTCCTGAACACTCTGCCTGATTGGGTGGAGTTCTTCCCCTACCAGGATGGCCTGTTAATCAGCTACTGGGATACGTCTCAACCCGATAACAGCACCAGTGCTCATCCCGGCCAGGGATTGATCCTGCCGATTGATGCACATCCAACCGCTATGATCCGCGGAGATGGTGGAATCTGGCGCAGTCGCATGCAGACGTATGATTCTACGTTCACGTTATCGCCAACCGATGCAATCACATTGCACTGGCTCGGTCAGGCATCCAATCATCCCAGCCAGCCAGCCGTTTCGGTGTTCAACGATGCTATTCAATATTGGAATCCAATGACCCCGGCCGCTGGTGTCATGAACCCACAGACCGGCACAACCATCCGCATCAAGAGCATCAGCGCGCAAGGTAGCTTTATGCAGGTGGCTGTGAATAAGTAAGTTCCTGCCTGAAAATTAGTAATAAAATCCCCTGCTGGGCATTACCCAGCAGGGGATTTTCTAATTGTCAATTAATTTAAATCAACCTTTAGAGCTGGTCATATGCGTTAGACTCGCGCCTTGCCAGGCTGGTGCACTTATCGAGAATAGGGGCGCAATTTCAAGGATCGATCTGGCAGATGAGTGAGACCTGGCATATAGCCAGCAGTTATCTGAAACTGCTGCGAAAGGAGGCGCTGGCCGGGGATCTATTTACTGAATTCCCATATTTAACAACCTGTAAGTTACCCCTGATAAATGAGGAGACAATTTGATGAAAAAAGTAACAATTGCTCTGCTGCTTACACTGATGCTGGTTTTCAGCATGATCGGTGTTGTCGGTGCTGTCACAGATGGCGAACCGGATGGTGAGGGTCATCCCTATGTTGGCCTGATGGTGGCCCAGGATGCAGATGGTAATCCGTTGTGGCGCTGCAGCGGCACCCTGCTGTCCCCCACGCTTTTCCTGACCGCCGGCCATTGTACCGAGGCCCCGGCGGCTCATGTGGAAATCTGGTTCGACTCGGATGTGGAATCAGGCATCCCTGAAAATGGTTATCCATTTACCGGTGACGTCGGTGGAACGCCTTATACACATCCACAGTACGATCCGAATGCATTTTA
>DATFET010000550.1:0-3244 GCA_035250835.1 Anaerolineales bacterium | reverse complement strand
TCAAATTGAAACAGGCGAACTTGAGTGGTTGACTCAAAGCACAGGCAATGACACCTCTCCGTGCTGGTCGCTGGACGGGAGTCGCATATCTTGGGTGCACGCGGAGGGCGCGGCAAACAGCCTCATGGTCCAGGAAAGAGGCGAGCCGGCAAGATGCTATCCTGTCGCGGCCGGGATTCACTACTATCCACAGTTTATGCCAAACGATGAAATTCTCTTCCTGTTTGAAAGTCCCAGGCAGCCGCCTGATCTCTGGAAATTGAACCCGGATGGCACATTTCAGCAGTTGACAAATTCACTGCCACTTCAACTTCGTGATGCTGAGTTGATTCTTCCAGAAGAGATTTCCTACGATAATGCAGGCGTGCGTGTGCCTGCCCTGCTGTACCGCGCTAAGGGAGATCGTGCTGTGATCAATATTCACGGCGGACCCAATTGGCATGTCCAGTTTTTGTGGGATCCATTTGCGATGTATATGGTCTCGCGCGGTTGGACGGTCCTGGCGCCGAACTATCGCGGCTCCACCGGCTATGGGCGCGTCTGGCAGATCGCCAGCCGCTACGATATGGGCGGCGTGGACACACGCGACTGCGCGGCAAGTGTTGATTATCTGAGGCATGAAGGGCTGGCTGACAGGGTCGTTGTGACCGGCCGGAGTCATGGCGGCTATTTGACGATGACCTGTTTGACTCAATTTCCAGAGTTGTGGTGCGGCGGCTCGGCAGTGGTACCTTTTATGAACTGGTTCAAATCACATGAAGAATCGCGTGAAGACCTGCAGCATTGGAACATGGAAAATATGGGCGATCCTGAAATGGATTACGAGAGATGGTACAACGCCTCGCCGTATTTCTTCCTGGATCGAGTCAGCGCGCCGGTACAATTGATCTGCGGTGCCAATGATCCGCGCTGCCCCGCGAGTGATTCCATGGATGCCCGTGATAAACTTGTCGAACTTGGAAAAGATGTTGAACTGTTATTGTATGAAGATGAAGGTCATTCATTTTTGAAAATTGAAAATGTGATCGACGCGGAGGTGAAGCGCGTGGAGTTTTTAGCCAGGATGCTGGAGGAAGCGGATAGCACATAAGCAGGCATGGGGAAAGCGAACAGGCAGCTTGTCCACTTGCATACTGGTCTTTCTGAGTCCTCGACTGTTTTCCGCAGGAGCAAAGATGGAACGTCTTAAATTCTTATCCGATGAAGATATCCGCGCAATGCACGAAGCAACGCTCCAGGTGATGAGCGAAGTGGGGCTGATCTGGACACACAAACCCAGCCTGGATATTTTGACGGATGCAGGCTGCACGGTGAAGGAAAACCGTGTTTATTTCCCTGCCCAGCTTGTGATGGAGGGCATTGCAACAGCAAATAAGCGTCCGTGCATTCGTGGACGCAATGGACAGGTCAACGAACTGGGCGCTGGCGATCTGTATTTCCACAACCTGGGCGGTGCGCGGGATGTCTTCGATGCGAGGACAGGTACACGGCGGATCGCTACAGAGCAGGATGTAATCGATTCGACCCGCCTGCTCGATGCGCTGCCGAATGCCCACACCGTCACGCCGTTCTTCACGCCACGTGATGTACCTGGTGAGCTCATGTCGCTGTTCATGTACCGCCACACCCTGCCGCACACGACCAAGCCTGTTCAGGGTCCCGGCATCCAGTTCGGAGAGGAAGTCAAATATGCGCTGGAGATGGCAGCCGTGGTTGGCACGCCCGCGCACGAACTGACCCTGTCCCTCTCCCCCGTCAGCCCGTTGACCATTCACGACCCGGCTGCGGCGGCGATCGTGGAGATGGCAAAGGCCGGTGTGATCTGCTCGAATCTCCCCGCGCCGACTGGCGGTGCAACCTCCCCGATGACCATCACAGGAAGCCTGGTCCAGCAGAGCGCAGAGACGCTGGCGCTGCTTGTGCTTGCGCAGGTGGTGAACCCGGGCTGCGGCGTTGTCTATTGCGGACGGCTCGGGATGCTGGAGCCGCGCACAGGACTGATCTGGGGAGGCGTGGAGCTGGGCTTATCCTCCGCTGCTACGGTCCAGCTCGGACATTACTACGGGTTCTCCGTCAACGTATACGGATTCTCAACGAACGCGCACACGCTCGACGCGCAAAACGCCTTCGAACGCGGACTCAACGCCGCGATCCCGGCCCTGGCGGGCGCGGATGAACTCTCCGGTATCGGCGAGATGGAGGCTGGTGTGATGGGTTCATATGCCCAAATGGTCCTCGACAACGAGCTTGTAGGCAGTGTAATGCGTCTGCGACGGGGACTCTCCGCGGATGTGGAACATCTTGCAGTTGACATTATTGGCAACGTGATGAGCGGTACGCGCAACTATCTGGGACAAAAACATACACTGAAGCATTTGCGCGCAGGGGAAGTGGCCCTGACCAGGCTTGCCGAGCGCAATTCCTGGGATACCTGGGAGGAGAAACTGGAACGCAAACAAATGGCAGACCATGCTGTGGACGAAGCCGAACGGATACTCCGTGAACACATCGTCCCGCCGCTAGAGCCGCAGCAGGAAAAAGAATTGGATAGAATTATGGCGTCGGCAGAGAAGGAAATGGTGAGGAAGAGATAACCTCGGTGGTTTCGATACATTCCTCGCTGTTGCTTGGAATTACTCAACCACCGGAATAGGATAGCATCATGCTCAAACAGGCACATGCAATTACAGAGGAACTCATCGAATGGCGGCGCGATTTCCACATGCACCCCGAGATCGGATTCGAACTACACCGTACATCCAGCATCGTTGCAGATGAGATGGAAAAGATGGGGTACCGCGTCCGCCGCAGCGTGGGTAAGACCGGCGTCGTTGCAGAGATCGGCGAGGGCGGCAGGCTGGTCGCCATCCGCGCCGACATGGATGCGCTTCCCATCCTGGAGCAGAACGAAGTCGAGTACGCCTCTAAAAACGCCGGAGCAATGCATGCCTGTGGACATGATAGTCATACGGCAATGGCATTAGGTGCGGCATTGCTGCTGTCGAAGGAAAAACTCCCAGGGCGTGTGCGCTTCCTCTTCCAACCCTGCGAAGAAACCGTCGACGAGGAAGGCAAGAGCGGCGCACAGCGCATGTCGGCAGAGGGCGCGATGGATGGCGTGGACTACATCATTGCCCAGCACGTTGACCCGTCCCTGCCGGTCGGTACAATCGGCATTAACGCTGGCCCCTCTTCGGGGGGTGTGGATAACTGGTACGCAATGATCTCCGGCATCGGCGGGCAT
>DATFET010000533.1:0-13012 GCA_035250835.1 Anaerolineales bacterium | reverse complement strand
ATTTCAAGGCATACTCATAAGGCGTGCCGCTCAAAATATCCCGGTAATCACCGTAGAAACGCACCCTCACGTTGTATTGCTTAAAGAAATTTCGATACACGGGATCCGCGGCTGTCCGCACCAGGCCATCCATGCCGACGCGTTTTGTGTAATCGTCGCCGCGCTGCATCAGTTCACGGCCAAAGACCGGGGCCAGGATCGTATGGAGGCCATGATCGAAGAGCATCGAACAAAGCTGGACGTGATTGCGGATGGATTCGGCCATATAGGCGGAAAAGAAATCATCACCGATCTTGTCAGCGTGTTCGAGCATGAACCAGCGTCGTGTCCCGTTGACGGGGAAGACGCATACTTTTTTGCCTGTGGCTCTGACAAGCGCGGCAACTTCGTTGGTGGGGAGCTGCAGGAAACGCTTGAGGGGAATCACGAGCTTCTCCAAACGCGCGGCAGGAATCGGGGAGTCTGACGCGCATACTCTGCATAACCGGGCAGTGTCTTCGAGAGCAGGTCCTCCTCCTGGCGGGCAGCGCGGACAAAATCCCATATCGTATAAAAAAGGATGAAGAGAGTCGTCAGCGCGGGATTGATCAAGAACAACCCTGCGGCGATCCCAAAGAAGGACGTAATGACAGGATGGCGAATCCATGCATACGGACCCGATCGGATCACCTGATGCTGGGATTGGACTTCCACCCGCTCCGCATAAAAATGCTGCAGATGAACGCGTGACCAGAAATGCAGGGCAAACGAGCAGAGGATCATCAATACTCCCAGTACCTGAGTGAAGAATCCCCATGCCTGGTTTGTGCGAAAACTTATGACTGGTAAAAGTAATGGCTGCAGGACGAGCACGGCAACCAGCGTAAAAATAAAAAATGTAAAATCCCACGCACGACCGGAACCGCTTGCCTGACGTTTTTTATCGAATCGGCGGATCAGGCTGAAATCCAGCAGGTAGAACAGGAGGATGGTGAGCAGCGTTGCGAGCGATTGTGGCATCCCTGTCAGCATAAAACCTCAGTTGGATTTGACCTTACGCTTCGAGGCGCGGGATGAGAAACCTGCCATGGATACCATGGCATGATTCGTATCCTCGAGATGGAACCCCAGGCGGCGCTTGACGTCATACGCGCCGGTCCCAAAACGGACGAGCCGTACGTTGTGTTCAAACGCCTCCTGCAGGGCGGTGTACAACAAAAGGAAATATCCACCCGGCACATCGTCCTCGAGACCGAGACCCGTTGCCAGTTGGAACTGGTTGTCACGGACCACTGCGCCGCAGCCAGCCAGCTTTCCATCCTTGTGGATTTCGATCCACGTGCCGTCGATCATGGAAAAATTCTCGAGCATCCCGCGCATCCATGGGTTGGGCGCGGAGCCGTGCCAGATCGAAACATTTTTGATGAGCGTGAGGGCAGTGTCCACGTCTGAGACGGTTTTATGTTTTGTAAGAGTGATCCCGTTCTCTTCTGCCTCACGCAGGCTCTTTTTGTAGTGCTGGCGATCCTTCTTATTGCCCTTCTGCAGATATTCGTCGAAACTCTGCCATTCAATGGGCATGTAGGTGCCGGGCTCAGAAACCGTGATTGGATCATAGCCGCTGGGCCAGGAAGGATATTTCAACTGCTCCGTGAGCAGGTAATCGAACACAAGGAAGGAACATTTTTGCTTCCTGAACTCTTCCTGTGCTGTGTGGGCAATCGCGGCAAGAACCTCATCACGCAGGGGCTCGCCGGGCAGCAGCATTGCCGACGTGTCCGCCAGGGGTGAGCGGCACACCAGCAGCGGCTTGTGCTTGAGCACGGATGCCATAAAGCGGCGCGCCACCTCGGGGAGGGGCAGCGGCTCGTTGTAGATGCGGAAGAGCGCGGCTCCCGCGACGGGAGTATCGCCGTCCCTGGCAATCAAGTAGGTGGGCGGGCAGTCTGCCATAGCGCGCTCTCCAAACTGATACCAGCTGTGGCTTTGGAAACCACGGCCTGCCACGACGCGATTCCAGACCTCAGGATCTATATCATGTATACTCTTGAAGACTTCTACATTCAGTTTTGCCATAACGCTGCCACCTTTTCCATTGTACTTGAGCCGATTGGAATTATTAATTTCGACTTGATTGCCTTGCAAAAGTGAAAGCTGGAGACCCTGTACTGCTGGCTGGTCCGGGCTTTCGCTCATCCGAATGTTAACAAGTAAGGAGAACTAATGTGAGAAATTATACCTTTCGTCTCAAGCCGAAGCAGGATTTGTTCGATTCAATTGCATTGTGGGTGGAAGAGGAGAACATCAGAGCAGGGTGTGTGTTGAGCTGTGTCGGAAGCCTGGCGTATGTGACATTACGGTTTGCCAATCAGGATGAATATTCTGATTTCGAAGGATATTTTGAGATCGTATCCATCACTGGTACGGTCTCCATCCATGGCTCGCATCTGCACATCTCTGTTTCAGGGCAGGATGGCAAAACGATAGGCGGGCACCTGGGATCAGGATGTAAAATTTATACGACCGCAGAAATCGTCATCGCTGTATTCGATGATGTCCTTTATACACGAGAGTTTGCAGAAGATTCCGGGTATGAGGAACTGGTTGTATATCAGGCGTAAGCCCTGGTTCTAGACTTGATCTTGTCTCAATTCCTTTAAAAATTCCTCCTGGTTCCTAACGGTTCTGCTGAACCCCAGTCGTTTGCCCAGTCTCGTCAATTGCGGCGGGTCCACATAGGTTGTAGCAAGGATTTCCTTCTCTCCCAGCACTTCATTGGCATTTCCATCCAGCAGGACTTTCCCCTCAGACAGGGCGATCACGCGCTCGAAGTTTTCCGCGCAGAAGTCAATGTCGTGTGTGATGGTGATGACGGTCCTGCCTTGCTCACGCAAAGTCTTGATCACATGCGAGATGCGGGTAATGTTCATGGCATCCTGACCGGTTGTGGGCTCATCGAAGATCAGGATGTCCGTGTCCATGGAAAGGATGGATGCCAGCGCAACCATTTTCCTCCACGTGGCGGACAGGTCATACGGATTCATTTCCACCTTATCCGTCAGCTCTGTCATAGCCAGGGCATTGCGCACCAAAGCTTCAACCCTCTCACTGTCATATCCAAAGTTGCGTGGACCAAATGCGACCTCGATCCCTACACTTTTCGAGAACAACTGTTCATCCGGGTTTTGAAAGACGTAACCAACCCTGCGCGCCAGTTTTGCAACCGAGTATTCTTTTGTATTCCAATCTCCGATCAGAATACGTCCGCTTGTCGGCTGGAGCAGCCCATTGAAATGTTTGACCAGGGTTGTTTTTCCCGCGCCGTTCTGCCCAATGATCGCGACCTGTTCACCGGGCTCGATCGTCATGGAAACTCCGCTGATCGCCTGTACGCCGCTGGGATATGTGAAAATCAGATCCTTGACTTCAATTTTCATGCTGCCCTCACCGCCTGTCCCCATCAGTAGTGTTTCGGGAGACGAGAGGAGCAAACCCCAGCGCGGCTTCATCCAATGTGACGGGCAATTGATCGCTTTTCCAGAACCCCATCCTGCGCGCTTCCCGAGCCACTGACGTGTAACGCGAAATCCCGAACCCTTTCCCTTCCAATCGATCGGACGTCAGGACATCCGCGGGACTGCCTTCGAGCAGGATCCGACCTTCGTGCAGGGCGATAACTCGATCTGCAAACTGCGCGATCCATTCCACCTTGTGTTCTGCCATAACGACGGTCATGCCCCGTTCCACGAGTGTGCGGATCACTCCAAAGACTTCGCGCGTACCGACCGGGTCCAGCTGGGAGGTCGGCTCGTCGAGGACGAGGACCTTCGGCTGCATAACCAGGATGGAGGTCAGTGCGACGCGCTGCTGCTGTCCGCCGGATAACGAGTACGGGGAGCGGTCAGCCAGGTCGCTGATGCCGGTCAGACGCATTGCCTCCCCCACGCGCGTGATCATCTCCTGGCGCGGGATGCCGATGTTTTCGAGCCCGAACGCCAGCTCCTCGAAGACCGAAAACTTTGCGCCGCTGATCTGGTTGAACGGATTTTGAAAAGCCAGCCCGACGGTGAGCACCCATTCATGGAGCGATGATTTCAGCAGTTCCCTGCCATCCACTTCGACCCTGCCTGTCAGCTCGCCCTTGAAAAAATGCGGGACAAACCCTGCCAGCGTATAGCACAGCGTGGACTTTCCCGCGCCGTTGGGTCCGACCACCGCAAGGAACTCACCTTCCTTCACTTCCAGATCAACGTTTTGCAGCGCAGCCGAATCGGTGCCTGGATATTTGTAGGTTACGTCGTTCAGTTGAACAATCGCCATGCGATCCTCACGAGGATGCTCAGGATGATCAGGATGATAAATACCCGCCGTACCACGAGCTGTGCTTTTGTATCGGGGATTTCGATCAGACTTGTCTCCTTTTTCGTGGAATTGAAGCCGCGTGCTTCAATGGCGATCGCCCGTTCCTCCACCTCGACCAGGCTGCTAAGGACGAGAGGCAGCACGATTGGCACAACTGCACGAGCGCGCACGAATATGCTCCCTTCCGTTTCCACACCACGTGAGCGCTGTGCGTCCAAAATTGTGGAGGCCTTGCTTTGGAATCGCGGGACGATCTGAAGCGTAGTGACGATAATGTAAGCCAGGCTGCTGGATACACCTACCTGCTTGAGCGAGATCATCAGGGTATCAGGCCGTGTGGTCATTGCAAACAGGATGAATGCAGACATGACCAAAAGGATGCGGCCGACACTGATCAGGGCGAATAACACACCCTCCTGTTTTGGCGAAAAGATCCAAAACTCGAAAATTGGAGTCCCTTCTCCCCAGAATAAACTTTGAATGATGACGACTGAGATGATGAGCGGCAGGCTGATCCGCCAGACGACGCGAAAGAAAATGGGAAAAATCTTTCCCCAGGCAGCCAGCGGAAATATCACAAACAGCACCAGGAAATATCCAACCCAATTGCCGGGCAGCGTCAATCCTGCGACGAACAAAAGCAGGGTGAGCAGTCCCTTCGTTAATGGGTGTAGTCTATGCAGCCCGCTTTCGCGGGCTACATGCATGCTGAATGTGTTCATTTACCTTGGAAGTTTTAGCGTGTCTTCAAACGGGCGGGCATCGACCTCAGGATAAGCCATACTATCATGAATGAGAGCATTTTGTCGAACGGGTCCGAGACCGCGCCCTGCGCCATCACGGATGCGATGATATTTGCACCGCTGGCGCGGAATGCTGCCACAAGCAGATCGGTTCCAGCTCCGGTCACGCCGCCGAAAACATACGCCGCGACTGGAGCCGAAATGATCGCGGCGATCACGCCGGTGACCAGTCCCCACACCCCGGCGTACCCCGCTCCCTGCATCAGGAAGTAGCCAATTGCAGCTCCACCCAATAACGCAGCCACAAAAATCAGCCCGTAGCTTGAAAATAGTTCAGCCATGCTGGGGTACGAAGTAAAGCCTGTCTCATCTGTATTTGCATTGATAAAAGCAAGGATGAACAGGGTCAATGAGAAAAAGAACACAGCGCCGATCAGGGTGGAAAGCCAGCGGGGTGATATGTTTTCAAAGGCTCCAGTTTTCCCTGCCAGGCCTGCCATGATGCCGATCACAGCTGCTACGTAGAAGAACGGGGCAGCAAATGGATTGAATAATCCCCAGATCAGGTTGGCAAGCGCACCGGTCAACGCGCCGGCCCAGGGTCCCGCGATCGCGCCTACCAGGACAGTGCCGATGCTATCCAGATAAATGGGCAGTTTCAGGCGGATCACCAGTTCGCCGATCACGATATTCATAGCGATGGCAATTGGGATGAGTACGAGGGTTCGGGTGCTGAACTCTTTCTTGATGTTATCTAACATGGCGTTCTCCTTCTCCTTTTGGGTTTGAGGGTTATAACACCGTTTGTGCGGGTTTGTTTCTGGGTTACCCGGCTGACTGCAATGGCGTGGAATGTGCCAGCCGTTCAATCCTCTCCAGGAACAACTCCATAAACTCTCTCGGCTTCACACCCAATGCCACTTTCATGTTTGCCGGCTTCTTTCCATAATTATAAAAATCACCGATGGTTTTGCCGGTCGAAATGCCGCCCGAGATATCCACGTCCACGGGTAGTTCCTGATACGAGCAAAGCTCAGGTGCGAAGGTCACAGCCAGGGCAAGCGGATCATTGATCGCACAACCCTGGATGTTTTGAAACTCATCGTGGTATTCCATGTAAAAGCGCGTCGCATCAGCGACAAATTTTGTGATGGGTGAATCGATGCGGGTCAGGCGCTGCACATCCTGCGGTGTCAGGATGCATTCATAGGTCACATCCAGCGGCACGAGGGTTGTGGGCATCCCGGCGTGATAGACAATGTGAGCGGCATGCGGGTCCGCGTACGTGTTGAACTCAGCCAGCGCAGTCATGTTGCCTCCATGGCGGATCGCACCACCCATAATGACAAGTTCCTTGATAGCCTCCACAAGTCGCGGTTCCTGGCGGATCGCCAGGGCGACGTTGGTCAATGGACCGATCGCCACAACAGTAATTTCCCCGGGCGAGGACATAATTTTCTCGATGAGAAAATCGCTTCCATGCTGGACCATAGGCCGGACGCGCGCTTCCGGGAGTTTTGCGTACCCGAGGCCGGAGCTCCCGTGCGTATCTGCGGCAAGGAGAGACGGCTGTACGAGCGGCAGCTCGCATCCCTTTGCAACGGGAATATGACCGGCGTTCGCCAGCTCGAGAACGGAAAGTGCATTGCAGGTCGCCTGCTCGAGGGAGCAATTCCCGTGCACAATACTCAGACCTTCGATCGAAATTTCAGGCGATGCCAGTCCCAGCAGAATGGCGCAGGCGTCATCGATGCCCGGGTCGGTATCCAAAAGAATTTTTTTCGGCATATTATTCGGGAATGTTGTGGCTCAGCGTTTCCATCCTCTGGACGAACAACTCTATGAAATTCTCGCCGCGCACGCTCATAGCCACCTTCATGTTTGCAGGCTTCCTGGTGATACTGAGGACATCTGCAAATGTTTTCCCCATGGAAACACCGCCTGAAATATCCACGTCCACGTAATATTCCTTCAGGGTTAATAATTCTGGCGCGAGGATTGTTGCAAGGGTCAATGGGTCGTGCAGAGCGCATCCGGCATACCCAAATTCGGATGAGAACTTTGAATAGACTTCGGTCGCATCCCGGATAAACCGTGAGATGGGCGAGGAGATTTGCATCAAGCGGTTCACATGTTCCTGAGTGAGCAGGCATTTATGCGTCACATCCAATGGAATGAGTGTGATCGGGATGCCTGAATGAAAGACAATATGCGCGGCGTGTGGGTCTGTATAAATGTTGAACTCCGCCTGGGGAGTGATATTGCCGTGCTCTAGAATCGCGCCGCCCATGATGACCAGTTCCTTCACTGCACTGGCGAACTGCGGCTCTTTTCGGATTGCCATGGCAATATTGGTCAGCGGACCGATGGGATATATGGTTAGCTCACCAGGCTCGGCCAGGATGCACTGGATCAGGTAATCTACAGCATGTGGAGGGACGGGTCTCGACTTCGGTTCAGGTAACTGTGCATTTCCAATCCCACTCTCACCATGCACATGGGCAGAGGCAAGCAACGGTTGAATCAGGGGGAGCACACTCCCCCTGGCAACCGGGATGTGGCTCGCACATCCGAGTTCCAGAATCGCGAGTGCATTGCGTGTGGCTTTTTCAATCGTGACGTTCCCGTGCGTGGTGGTCAGCGCTTCGAGTTGTATCTCTGGAGAAGCAAGAGCCAGCAGGAACGTAAGGGCGTCATCCACGCCAGGGTCGGTATCGATAATAATGCGTTTAGAGGGCATATGTAAAGTTGGTGACTTCGAGGGAGCATCGGTCTTCTCCCGACGACCGCGAAGTGTAATTGTAGAAAGCGCTCTTCTTTCTCTCTAGGATGAGATCGCTTCACTCCCCTGGGTCGCTCGCAACACTTGCGCCTGCATGCAAGTGCAGGTGTGACAGAAAATTCTCCACTGCCTCTTTTGTTGGCAGGGATGGCTGTGCGCCGAATTTTGTGACAGCCAGCGCGCCGCAGGCACAACCATACCGGACAGCTTCTTCGAGAGTTTTGTTCTGCAAGATTGAACTGGCAAAGCCGCCGATGAACGCATCTCCTGCGGCAGTCGTATCCACAACATCCACACTGAACGAATCCACGTGGGTGGATTGCGTTCCTGTAACGATCAATGCTCCTCTTCTTCCGAGCGTGACGATGACATTCCGGACACCTCGTGCAAGCAGGGACTTTGCTGCGCGTTCAGTGGCGGGAGTATCGTTCACGTCCATACCCGAGAGCAGGCTTAGCTCTGTCTCGTTGGGGATCAGGTAATCGCTGAGTGCGATCAACTCCCCGGGCAGTTCGCTCGCTGGCGCAGGGTTCAGGATGACTTGCAGCCCATTCTCGCGGGCGCGCCTCGCAGCGGCTAAGACCGTCGGGATGGGAATCTCCAGTTGAAGGAGAAGCAGTTTGAAGCCGAAGAATGAAGCGGACTCTACATCCACTTCAGAGACTCTGCCGTTCGCACCCGCGGAGATGACGATGCTGTTTTGCCCATCCGAGTCCACGATAATGATGGCAGTGCCGGTTGATGCGTCATCCAACTGAACGTGCTGCACATCCACGCGGTTGGATTTCAAATTCTCGAGCAGGAAACCACCAAAATTATCCTTCCCTACGCGGCCGAGCATGGAAACCCCGGCTCCATGCCTGGCTGCAGCGACGGCCTGGTTGGCGCCCTTGCCGCCAGGGATCACCTTCAGATCTTCGCCGCTGATGGTTTCTCCGGGCTGCGGGAAGTATGGTGTGCGTACCACGAGGTCAGTATTGAGCGAACCGGCAACCAGGATATCGGGCATTGCATTATTTTACTCCAATTGAACCGGCTGTCTTATAATGGGCTCTTTGGGAATTTCCGTGATAGATACCCCCAAATCCGGTCCCTCTTCACGGCGGAGGCTAGAGAACCTTATAATGGATAGGCTCAGAAGAAAGGCTGACAACCATCGGTGAAGAAAATCTGGCCGTTCTCTTTTTATTTTCTGTACTATGCTGCGATGGCATTTTTCATACCGTTCATCGTCCTGTTCTACCAGGCGCTTTTATTCAGCGGCGCGCAAATTGCAATGCTGACGGGTATTCCACCGCTGGTCACATTGTTTGCCGCGCCCTTCCTGACGAATTTGGCGGATGCCACGCGCCGTCATCGATTGGTCATGAGCATCGGGATCGGGGTATCCATGATTGCAGTTTTACTATTGCAATTCATGGATACGTTTGTGGTCATTTTCATCACTGTGATCGTCTTGAACTTTTTCTTCTCACCCGTATCGTCGCTCTCAGACAGCGCGACCATGGCCATGTTGGGGACGGACAAGTCGATGTACGGGCGCGTCCGTCTTGGCGGGACAATTGGTTGGGGTCTGTTTGCCCTGATCGCCGGGACACTGATCACGAATTATGGGTTGAAAATTGCATTCTGGGGTTTCGCAGTGATCATGTTCATTAACCTGATTGTTGCCCAGAAATTGGGCAATGATAATTCCAGAGGGCACGAGTCATTGAGCAGTGGAGGAATCCGGTTCTTTTTAACCAGCCGGCGATGGGTGTTATTTTTATGCTCTGCCTTTTTGGGCGGCTTGGGCGCCTTCTCGGTGGCAGCATACCTGGCTCCATACATGGCTGAGATGGGGGCAAACGAATTTATGATCGGTCTCGCGATTACGATCGCGACGCTCACAGAACTGCCGATTTTCTTCTACGGAAATCGTCTGTTGAGGCGTTTTACATCGCAGGGATTATTTGTGCTGGCGCTGTTCCTGATGGGAGTCCGCTCGGTAGCCTACTCGCTGGTCAGCACATCGACAGGTGTTTTGATCCTCCAGGTATTTGGTGGGATGATCTTTCCCGCGATGTGGCTGGCCGGTGTTGCGTATGCAGACGAACACGCTCCAGCGGGATTGAAGTCCACCGCGCAGGGACTCTTTGGAGCAATGTCTTTCGGTTTTGGAGCCGCGGTGGGAGGTTTTATCGGCGGGCTGTTGCTGGGAAGTATCGGCGGCCGCGGAATGTATCTCGTGTTTGGATTGATCATTTTTGGCGGCCTTGTCATCATTGAAGTTTTGAAACGAGTCCTGCCTTATGAAGACGTCCCGCAAACGGCTGTGTGATGCTCAAGGTACACAGAATCCTTCCAAGTGTTTTCCTGATCTCACTGTCTTATAAAAAATTTCACGATGCTCACCCAAAAGGGGGGGTGCTACCGGGTTGACAAAAACTGCATCATCAATATAATACGAGATGAAAAGTGCTCGGGTGCCCCCCTCACCCAGGCACTTTTCATTTAATTCCCCAACTGTAAGTTAGTTTCTGGTGCAAAAGTGGCACCTTTGCACATTAACAATTGACAAACGAAAAGCCTCTTTGGTACAAGGTAGGTGTCTAAGCCAAACCTATACCGCGGAGGCACTCCAATGTTACTGAATTTTCATTAATTAATGTTCCAGCAGGCGAATTGAGTGCGATAATAGGAGCATGAGACCCTTTGGAACATCGGAACAAGTAGCACGTCGCCGAGAGTGCGCCTTGGATCTACTGCAACAAGGACTGAACTCCAGCGAGGTTGCGCGACGAGTAGGTGCAACGCGGCAAAGCGTAAATCGATGGCGCCGAGAGTCGCAGAAGACCAAGTCATCCAGGCCCAAGTCGCGGAAGCCCCCCGGGCGGCCGAGTCTTTTATCTGCGGCCAAGCAGCGGCGGTTGACCCAAGCGCTGAAGCGTGGAGCGTATGCCCATGGCTATGCAGAAGACTATTGGACCCTGGATCGAATTGCCCATGTGATCTGGGAACTGTTTGGCATCCGCTATCGTACGAGCAGTGTTTGGTACTTGATGCAACGTATGGGCTGGAGTAGTCAAAAGCCGCAGCGGCGGAGCCTGGCGCGCAATGAACAAGAGATTGCGCATTGGAAACACTACGTTTGGCCGCAGATAAAAAAAGTGGATTAATCTCCAAGCATGGCTGTTTTTTCTCGATGAATCGGGGTTTTCGGCGGTGTCGCCGCTGAAGCGCACCTGGGCACCGCGCGGGGAGACGCCGACCTAGTACACCCGTCTGGATCATCATGACCGGCTCAACTTGATCGGCGGCCTGGGTGTGACGCCGGCTCGGCGCAAGATCCGCTTGCACCTCCAGGCGCATTGTCGATCCATCACGGGAGAAGAAGTGAAATCTTTTCTGATCCATTTGGTGCAGCAGATTCCCGGTCCCATCGTTCTGGTGTGGGATAAACATCCGATCCATCGTCGCTCCAGCGTGCAAGTGTTTATTGACCGTCATCCACGACTCTATGTCTACGAGTTTCCCACCAGCGCTCCCGAGTTGAACCCGGCGGAGATGGTTTGGACGCAGATTAGTGAATACGCAGCCGGCACCGCTCCTCATGACACTGAAGAACTCCACAACATTGTGTATGCCGCCATCGCCCGAACACGCCGCTCTCGGCATCGTCTTTGGACTTGTATCCACGGGTCTAAGCTGCCCTGGAAAAGATCTGCATTGGAACATTAATTATTCAAATCTCAGTAGTTGAACATTACCAACCTGACAAGCGTTTTGAAGACATCGCCAAACACTTTCCGAAGATGAATGCTGAACTCGAAAAGATCGACCGGTATTTGGAAGATGAGACCCTGTATCGGTTGATCCGAGACGATCTTTCGAAGCGCTGGCCGAAGACGGAGGAAACGGGTCGGCATAGCACGCCGGTGGAAGTGGTATTACGGATGCTGGTGGTGAAGCGGTTGTATGGGTACAGTTATGAAGAGACGGTCGAGCGAGTGAGAGATAGTCTGAGCTTGCGGCAGTTCTGTCGAGTGTATCTCAACAAGGTGCCGGTGGACACGACCTTGCTGCGCAGTGCGAATGTGATCCAGCCGAAAACGCTGGAGAAATTCAATGAGCGGATTATGCAACTAGCGGTGGAACGGAAAGTGACGAACGGGCGAAAGCTGCGCACGGATGGTACAGTGGTGGAGAGCAACCTTCACGCACCGAGTGACAACCGTTTGTTGGCGGATGGCGTGCGGGTGCTGGCGCGGACAGTGGTGCGTGCTCGGGTGTTGCTGGAGCAAAATGTGCAGGAACCGTTTGAAGACTTCACCCAGGCAGCCAGGCAACGGGCGCGTCAGATCGGGGAGACACTGCGCAAGAAAATCGAGGCATACTGGATTTGGTTGATCATGGATATTACCGTAATCATGACCGGGAGGATCATCATCCTTTCCGCCGCCGTTGCCTCCTCCGCCACCATCGTCGTCATCATCGGGAGGTGGATAGTTACAAATAAAGCAACCACCGCCCCCCTCATCCACTACCATATGCCCGGTGGGGTCCGTATACCTTGACGGGTTGTTCAATCCGTACCAGCATACCGTAAGAAGGGATTCGCATCTTCTTGCCATCAACTGTCCAATTAAAGCGGACATCCCAAACCGGCCACTTTCTGTTGGTGAACAGTTCGGGATGGATTCCTTTAGGTGCCCCCAAGGGGACCTGTTCCGAACCACCTTCCTCGTTTCCGGGGGTGGACAGATCTTGCAAAAACCAGCGAAGATTGACAAAGGGTCAATTCAACCCATAGTCTGTGAACTCGCCATCGAGACCACTATAATTCCCTAGGGGAAAATCTGCAAGAGGATGGAGGCGTGGTGTCTGCTAGGCTTATAAACCCAAAGATCATAGGTTTAAAACTTTTCTGAAATGAAAATACCACTCGATAATCTGGAATCAAGTGGTATTGACCTGCAGTCCCGACGGGATTAGGGTTCGCGACGCGTAACTACCTGGGCGCTCAGTAAATGGAGTGAAATTTCCAATTATAGCAGTACAAGGCAGGTCTATTGAGCCACGAATTGCCTCATAAAAAAGGTAACTTAGAGAAGGATCGTTGGCTCAAAAAAGATGTTACTTTACGGTGGTGCGAAAGCGCCACCGG
>DATFET010000530.1:0-6182 GCA_035250835.1 Anaerolineales bacterium | reverse complement strand
TCATCTTCTGGGTTGAAAACTATCTCGCTCACCGCACGCCTGTTGAACCCATCCCCGAAATGGGTGAGGGCTAGGTCGCGCTGAGCGGAGACAGAGGCGGACCGCGGGTTTCCAGGTGACACAGCAGCACCACGGCGAAGTCACTTCTTTAACCACCGTTAAACCTAGGGAACGTATGTAAAATTTCCGGTCTATGTCATTCTGAGGAGCGGAGCGACGAAGAATCTCATATTCAAACGTAGGTTCTGGAAACACGGCGAGATTCTTCGCTCCTTCCAGTCGCTCACATCGTCCCGATGTCCTTCGGGAGAATGACATGTTTTGAATTTGCATACAGCCCTAGCAAAGGAACATTCCATGAAACTTCTATTCATCGGTGGGACGGGACTGATCAGCTCGGCCTGCTCCGAGCTTGCCATTACACGCGGCCATGAGCTCTTCCTGTTGAACCGCTCCGCCTCGGCGAAGCATCCCGTCCCAGATGTCGCCGTCCTGCTCCAGGCAGACGTCTACGCCGATGAGGCGGCTCTGGCCGCGCTCCTGGCCGGCCACCGTTTCGACGCGGTTGCCGACTTCATCGCCTATACCCCTGAAGACATCGAACGTGATCTGCGCCTGTTCCGAGGAAGGACAGATCAGTTCCTCTTCATCAGCTCCGCCTCCGCTTACCAGAAACCTGTGCAGAATTACCTGATCACGGAACAGACGCCGCTCGAAAACCCATACTGGGAATATTCACAGAACAAGATCGCCTGCGAGGCCAGGCTCATGCAGGCCTGCCGTGAAGAAGGATTTCCCGTCACCATCATCCGCCCTTCGCTGACGTATGGACCCACGCAAATCCCTTTTGCGGTCGGGAGCTGGAGTCACCCGTGGACGGTGATCGAGCGCATGAAGCGCGGCAAAAAGGTGATCGTCCCGGGCGATGGCGCCTCGCTCTGGGTGCTGACCTGGAACGCCGACTTTGCCAAGGGGCTGGTCGGCCTGTTGGGGAATCCAAAAGCCATCGGCGAAGCCTTCCAGATCACCTCCGACCAGGTCCTGGGCTGGGAGCAGATCTACCTCGAAGCGTATCGGGCTCTCGGTCTCGCGCCGAACGTGATCCACATCCCCTCCGACCTGATCGCGCACTACTGGCCGCATGCGCGCGGCAGTCTCATCGGCGATAAATCCAACAGCGTAGTGTTCGACAACAGCAAGATCAAACGCCTGGTCCCCGATTTCACCTGCGAGGTGGACTGGGCAAATGGACTGCGGCGTGCCCTGGCTTGGTTCGAATCCCACCCCGAATACCAGACGATCGACCATCAGCTTGACGAGACCTGGGATCGGATCATCGCTGCCTACGAGCGTGCATTTCAATAGAACTGATCTCAAATCACTTTTATGTCAATGTGAGGAGTGGCGCCCGTTGGTCGAGTAGAGCGGTGATCGTCCGATCGTATCGAGACCAGAATACCACGACGAAGCAATCTCTCGCTCTATTTCTTATGAGATTGCTTCACTCCACAGGGCAATGTACGCCCACTTCGTTCAGCGCGAGATCCTGCCTGACGCCATGTTATACTCCGCCGGCGAAGGATTGAAACCATGAAACCAGGACCTGCCCGCCGGGCCTTCCAATCGCTCTTCGGGGTGGAACGCCGCGAGACAACTGCCAAATTCCTCTATGCCATACTCATCACTGTGATCGTGGTCGACACAGTCCTGATCCTGATCCGCCTGGCGGAAACCCAGACGCTGAACAACCTCACCACCTGGGTATTGATCGGCTTGCTCGTCCTGCAGTTCATCCTGCTCTTCCTGGTGCGGCGCGGGCAGGTGGACCTGGCTGCATTCCTGCTGGTGGTCGTCTCCTGGGTATTAATTACATTCCTGATCTGGAGCGCAAATGGGGTCCGCGATGTGGCGGTCTATCTTTATATCCTGACCATCCTCGTGGCGGCGCTGCTCACGAACTGGCGCATTTCAATCCTGCTCTCTCTATTAAGCATTGCGGCCATCTGGGGCTTTGCGCTTGTCGAGGCGCAGGGACTGCGGACGCCCATACTTGATCCTCCGCTAGGCCTGGCGCGTGACCTGACCGCCATCTTCGTGATCCTGGTCATTTTGATCTATCTGGTGGTGGATAACGTCAGGCGTTCACTCGAGGCGGTACGGGAAGGGGAGCATAAATTCAGGAAGGTCTTCCAGGTCAGCCCTGTGGCGATCTCCATTTCCACCCTGGTCGAAGGCAGGCTCGTGGATGCGAATGAGGCTTTCTTCGAATTATGCGGTTACCCGCGTGAGACGGCGATCGGAAAGACAACCCTCGAGCTGGGGCTCTGGGAGAGCGAGGCGGTGCGCGCCAGTTTCATAGGCAAGTTGCAGGAACGTAAGTCAATCCAGAACGCTGCTCATACGTTTGTCAGCAGCTCGGGCAGGCAGCGCATTACCTATGCTTTCTATGAATTGATTGAGCTCGAGAGCCGTCCGGCGGTCCTTGCCATGCTCTATGACATCACGGACCAGAGAAATACACAGTTAGCCATGCAGGCGAGTGAGGAAAAGTACCGCAACTTCGTAGAGCAGAGTATCGAAGGCATCTGGTTCCTGGCTTTCGACCAGCCCATCCCGGTCCATCTGCCTGCCGCGGAACAGGTAGATCTGATCTACCAGCGGGGCTATATTGCCGAGTGTAATGACGTGCTGGCTCAAATGTATGGCTATCAGTCCAGCGCCGAGATCCGAGGCGCGCGTTTGCTGGACGTATCGAAGGGTGAGACTCTCGACCCCACGAATTACCAGGCAACCTTGAAGCTCGTCCGTGAGAATTATCGATCTGGGAACCGCGAGACGAAGGAGGTAAACCGCCGCGGGGAAACGGTATACTTTCTGAACAATGCCGTGGGGGTCATCATGGATGACTGCCTGGTGGGCCTGTGGGGCACACAACTGGATATCACAGCTCTGAAGAGTGCCGAGGAAGCCCTGCGCCGCTCCGAAGTACGCACCCGCGCCCTGCTCACTGCCATCCCAGACATGATCTTTGAATTTGGGAGCGATGGTACGATCCTGCAATTCATCCCCTCCGCCAACAACGCACCTCTCTTTCCGCCTGAGCAGTTCCTGGGCAGGACCATCGGAGAAGTCCTGCCGGCCCTGTCTGCCCAGACGGCGTTTGCCATTGACCGAGCGCTCGAATCTGGACAGGTCACTGCCTTTCAATATGAGCTCATGCAGGACGGCAGGAACCGCACCTTTGAAGCGCGTCTCACGCCGCTGGGCAGCGATACGGTCCTGGCAATGGTCCGCGATGTCTCTCTGCAAAAATGGATTGAGGAAGAGCGTGAGAAACTGATCGTGGAACTTGAACAAAAGAATGCCGAGCTGGAGCAGTTCACCTATACCGTCTCGCACGACCTGAAATCCCCCCTGATCACCATCCGCGGTTTCCTGGGCTTTATCCGTGAGGACAGCCAGAGCGGCAACTTGACCCGCCTGGATGCCGACATACAGCGCATCAGCGCGGCGACTGAAAAGATGCAGGCGCTGCTGAACGACCTGCTCGAGCTATCCCGCGTTGGCAGGCTGATGAACAAGCCTCAGGAGATCGATTTCAACATCCTGGTGAATGAGACGCTTGAATTTCTGCACGGACGCATCTCCCAATCGGGTGTGGCTGTCACCGTTGCCGATTATCTTCCTGCAGTCTACGGCGACCAGGAGCGTCTGCTCGAGGTGCTGCAAAACCTGATCGATAATGCCTGTAAGTTTATGGGCGACCAGCCATCCCCATGCATCGAGATCGGACACCAGGGTTTTGAGAACAACATGCCAGTCTTCTACGTCCGCGATAACGGGGTTGGCATCGCGCCTGAATTCCATGACAACATCTTCGGCCTGTTCAACAAGCTGGATGTCCGCAGCGAAGGCACAGGTGTGGGCCTTGCCCTGGTCAAACGGATCGTCGAATTTCACGGCGGCCGCATCTGGGTCGAGAGCGGGCCCGGCCAGGGAACTACGTTCTTCTTTGCACTTCCAGGTTTGCCCTCAGGAAGGCCAGGGCAATGAGTAACAACTTCATTTCCGGAATCTGGAACACATTGGTCGAGCCGCCCGCACGGCTGGACGATGTCGCGCTGCGCTATAAGTCCCGCTTTCTGAATATCTTTCTGCTTGTCTTCCTGCTGGTGTTTGCCGGGGTCGATATAGTCTTTCTCCTGACGGTGCCCAACTACCTGCCACCCTGGTATGGCTATCTGTTCTTGTTCAGCGCTTACCTTTTGAATAAAGTCGGGCGCTATGATATTGCTTCCTCCCTGACCATTGCCATGTTCCCGATTGTGATCTTCGCCAGTATTGTCTCTGGTGAAGCCGGCTATCCCCTGATCACGCTGTATTACCTGATCCCCGGTCTGATCTTTGGAGGAATCCTGCTTTCCATCCGCTCTACCGCTGTCTTTACTCTGGCCGGCATTGGGATCATATTATCCATGCCCCTTGCAGCGCCGCAGACATTTTCAGGGATTTCATCGGTCATCGGCCCTCTTTCGACAATGCTGATTTGTGGGGTGCTGGTACTGGTGTCCATGTGGTCCCGTGATCAGATTGAAAAGGAACGCCAGTCGCAATTACGCGAGAGTGAGGAACGCCTTCGATTTGCCCTCGACGCGGCGAACATGGGGACGTGGAGCTGGGACATCAGAACGGGGAAAGTGGAATGGTCCGATCGGATAAAAGCGATTTTCGGATTGGAGAAGAATAAGTTCGATGGCAGATATGACACGTACCTGTCCCTGATCCATCCGGACGATCTTCCCCAGGTCGAGGACATGATCCAGCGCGCCCTTGCCGAAAAGGATTTTCCATACTTTGTCGAACACCGCGTTGTGCAGCCAAACGGGAGTATCCGCTGGCTGGAGGGACGCGGCAATGTGTCCCGCGATCAGGCCGGCCAGCCGGTCCGCATGGCTGGGACCGTTGTGGATATCACCGAGCGGAAACGCGCGGAGGAGATGCTGCACCGCGCCCAGGAAAACTATCGGAATATTGTTGAGAACTCAGCGCATGGGATCTTCCAAAGCACACCGCAGGGCAGATACCTGAGTGTCAATCCGGCTATGGCGCGCATCTATGGATATGATACTCCTGAAGAGTTGATGAGCTCCATCCTGGCGATCCCGCAGCAGATCTATGTCGAGCGGACAGACCGGGAAAGATTTGTCGACCTGCTTGAAAAGAACGGCGCCGTTTTCGGCTTTGAAGCCAGGAACCGCAAAAAGGATGGCTCCAGTATATGGGCGTCGACCAATGCCCGCCTGGTCAGGGATGCCGCTGGGAATATCCTTTATTATGAAGGCACGGTGGAAGATATCACCCGCAGGAAGGATGCGGAGGCTGAGCGCGAGCGCCTGCTGGCAGAGCTGGCAGCCAAGAATGCTGAATTGGAGCGTTTTGTATACACAGTATCGCATGATTTGAAATCTCCGCTGGTGACCATTATGGGCTTTCTCGGCTATCTGGAAAAAGATTTCCAAAGTGGGGATAAGATTGCCCTGCAGAGAGACATGGATCGAATCCGCCGGGCAGTCAACAAAATGCAGGACCTCCTGACCGACCTCCTCGATCTTTCGCGGATCGGGCGGATGATGAATGAGCCTCAAGTGGTGCCCTTCGATGCCCTGGTCAGGGAGGCATTGGAGCTGACCGATGGACGATTGCGCGAACGCGGGGTTCAGGTAACAGTTCAACCCGGCCTGCCCTCTGTCTATGGCGACTCGCAGCGATTACTCGAGCTGATTCAAAACCTGATCGATAACGCCGCTAAATATATGGGCAGTCAGCCCCAGCCCAGAATCGAAATCGGAACCTCAGGCTTCGAGGCGGATAAACCGATCTTCTACATCCGCGACAACGGGATGGGCATCGCTCCTGAACACCACGAACGTATCTTTGGGCTCTTCAATAAACTGGACCCCCACACGGAAGGGACCGGTGTGGGGCTTGCGCTGGTCAAACGGATCGTCGAGTTTCATGGCGGACGCATCTGGGTCCAAAGCGAACCAGAGCATGGCACCACGTTCTTCTTTACCCTTCCAATTGGGGAACGGGAACGTGATGATATTCCAGATTCTGACTGACAAATGTCAAGGTGTATCCATAACATTCTGGATATAATTTATCCAAAACAGCAATAAGGA
>DATFET010000527.1:0-18730 GCA_035250835.1 Anaerolineales bacterium | reverse complement strand
AAAACAATGTAATGATCAGAGAGAAATAGAGCACACCCAGTGGCATTTGCAGGAGGAAATATAAGAGTGACAGCCAGACGTGCTTATCTGTCAGGCTGGACTTGAGACGCTCGAACCAGCTTAAATCTTTTTGGAAAAACTGTCCCCGCCGCGGCATGCGTACGCCCAGCAGTCCTTCCACGATCCGCCCCTCGAGCAGGGACAAGCCTCTCACAGAGACAAGGAAGAACACTGCAAACAGCAGCCCGAATATAAAAATGGCAAACGACAGGGAAAGAGAGAGACCCGTCACGACCCAGGTGAAATACACAAAGCCGGTCAACAAAGAAATCAACATGTACAGTAACGCGCCCCAGGCTTTTGGATCATCGTACACGCCTATGAACCGTTTGAGGGCAGAGCCTTGTTTAGCAGGGACTTCGCGTGCCAGGCCAGGTACTGTACGGCGTTCCACTTCGATATAAGCAGACGCAGTCTCTGACGGAGAGCCGTATTCCTCGATGACCTGGGCCAGCGCTTCGCCCTCGGACATCTCCGGCTGACGCTGGCGCAAATTTGTCAGCGCGGCCCGCAGGTGTTCCTCCGCATCTGCAAGCGCGTCCTGAACCGTTGCGGCATCACTTCCCTTTAGCTCATCCTTCAACACCTCAAGATATTCTTCAACAGAATGGATCATGTCAGCCTCCTTTGATCGCCCGCTCGACGAACGACTTCATTTGCTTCCAGACTCCCTGCCAGATGACAAGTGTTTTGCGTCCTTCAACTGTGATCGCATAATAGCGGCGCGGCGGACCGGAAACAGATGGCTCCACGTTGCTCTCCAGGAGCCCATTATTTTCAAGCGAATGGAGCACGGGATACAGCGCGCCCTGTTTCATAAAGGCAGTGTCGCCGCTGTACTCCTCGAGCAGCCGGGCGATCTGGTATCCATACATGGGTTCGGTGCTTTTCTCGAGCACGCTCAGCAAAACCAGCGATGCGATCCCGGCATTCATCTCTTTTTGGAATTTTTTTGTGGGGGCAGAAGAATCGACCACCAGGCCTCCATTCAGTATAACGAAACAAGTACTATTAGCAATTTAATAATAGTACTCATTTATGATTATGTCAAGGTGGTGAATAGAAAATCCCGCCCCATTTGCAGGTGCGGGGTAGCTATTGCTGATAACAGATGAATTACTGGACGGCCTGGAGTGCCGGCTGCGGTTTTTCACGCGGTGTGGAAAAGAATCCCGCTGGCAGTTCGATTGCTGTATAGGGCTGCCCATCCTGCAGGTCTTCCAGGGAAATATAGTACAGTTCGATCGCGTCGCTGCCAGATTTCTGGTGGGCAAAAAAGATATACTGACCATCAGGGCTCCAGCGCGCATCGCGGTAACAGCATTCCCCGTCGATGGGATTCAACTTCACAGATTCTTTTGTATCGCTGTTATACATATACAAATTGCCAAATCCATCATTGCGAATCGAATCATTCAACAGGAACATATGGTCGCCGTCCCAGTCGTAACTGACGATCCGTTTATTGCTGTCTTCTTCGTATTCGATATGCGACCCGGGAATCCTATCCATGCGAACCAGGCCGGTCGTGGCACAATTCGGAATATCCACAGTTACAAGAAAGACCTGGTCAGAGTTCACGACCTGGGTATCGATCACCTGGACAGCCAGCTGGGTGTTATCGTCTGACCAGTGTGCATCCCTGAAGGGGAACTGGTTATAGAAGCAATTATCCTTCATCGCGATCAGGTTGAACCTTGTATTGACCTCGCGCAGAACCTCCAGGTCAAATGGAAGAATATTCAGCGTGCGCTGGATGCTGATCGCTGCATACTTCCCGTCCGGAGATACGCGGAATCCCTCCAGATTTTCATTCGGGTTAAAGCATACAATTTGCTGGGTACGGTTGGTCGCCGAGTCGAGCATGAACGCGCAATTACGGGACATGTAGATCAGCCTGCCATCCGACGTCCAGTGCAGGTTCGATTTGGGGGAGTTGTCGGTTCTCACCAGTGTCAACTCGCTGCCATCCGGATTCATCAGGTAAAGATCATTCCCGGAGAGAAGAGCAACCTTTCCTGTACTCCCGGCAGGCAGGATTGGCGTGGGAGCCTCCTCCACAACTGTAGCTGTGACCGTGGGCGTGACAGTGGGCATGGGCGTCAACGTGGGTACAACAGGGACTGAAACTTCGACCGTTGTGGGAGTCGCAGATGGGGTGGAAAAGAAAGGCAGCTGACCGCGAAATGCGAAGAGTCCCGCCAGGGCGAAGATTGCAACTGTCGCAATGGCAGCCAGTCCCCAGCGTCGTGAAGAGCGAGAGGCATTCTGCGTTTTGAGCAGACCGGTGGTGGAGGGCAGAGTCCGCTCGTCGCCGTAGGCAGCCCGGATCAATGCGCGCGCCATATCCACTGCGCTTTCATAGCGGTCGTTGCGGTTCTTGGCCATCGACTTCTTTATAATGGCATCCACATCCTGTGGCAGTTCAGGGTTCACGTTGAGGATTTCGGGGACCGGCTCGGAGACGTGCTTTACCAGGACGCCGAAGGAATCGCTCGCTTTATACGGTTTCTCACCGGTCAGCATCTCGAAAGCGATCACACCCAACCCGTAAATATCCGTGCGATGGTCAACCGGCAGACTCTGAGCCTGTTCCGGGCTGATGTATTCCGGCGTACCGATGAAGCCATTGCCGCTGTTGGTGCGGAAGGTGTCTGCGATCAGTTTTGCCAGGCTGAAATCGGTAATGTAGGGAATATTATGATTATCGAAGAGGATGTTATCGGGCGTCAGGTCCCGATGGACAATGCCTTTGCGGTGAGCATACTCCAAACCAAGCGCGATCCGCTCGACAATATCTGCCGTATCCTGGAGGGATAATTTTCCACCGTTGATCCAGCGGCGCAGTGACCCACCCGACATGTAACGCATCACATAATATGGCTGTCCCTTGTCCTCGCCCACATCGTAAACAGGCACGATGGCAGGATGCTCGAGCAGGGCGATCATCTTCAATTCCCGCCTGAAACGAGCCAGGATCTTGAGGTTGCGCATCAATTCCAGCGGCAGGACTTTGATCGCCACCTCGCGGTTAAAACTGGGATCAAAAGCCCGGTACACAGCCCCCATCTCTCCCTGCCCCAATTCTTCCTTGATCTTGTAACGCCCGATTTTGTCCGGATGCATGACTTAAGTATATCAAAACAGATGTATCAAACAGGCTGAATTGAAACACCCCGAAGGTCCAAATAGCCTTGCGCCGCTATTGAGTGACTTTCGGGGTGCGAGGTAGTTTGAGGATTGAAAATTACTGATCCTGGATCTGTGCTGCCCGCAGCGTATTTCTCATCAGCATCGCGATCGTCATGGGACCGACACCGCCCGGGACCGGGGTGATAAAGCCTGCCACTTCCCTGGCTTCACTGAAACACACGTCGCCGACCAGGCGTTGTCCGCTTTTCCTGGTGGCATCGGGAACGGCGTTGATCCCCACGTCGATGACCGCTGCGTCGGGCTTGATCCAGTCGCCGCGCACCATTTCGGTTTTGCCGATCGCCGCGATGAGGATATCTGCCTTGCGGACCGTTCCGGGCAGGTCCTGTGTGCGCGAGTGGCAAACCGTCACCGTGGCGTTTTTGCCGATCAGCAATAATGCGACCGGCATGCCCACAATATTCGAGCGGCCAAGCACTACAGCATTGGCGCCTTCGATCTTGACTCCGGACTTCTCCAGCAAGTATATGCAGCCATAAGGCGTGCAGGGTACAAACAATGGATCGCGCCCCTTTTGGGCCAGGCGGCCGATATTGATCGGCGAGAAGCCATCCACATCTTTTTCGATGTTGATCAGGGATAGCACACGTTCCTCGTCAATGTGAGACGGCATCGGGAGCTGCACGAGTATGCCGCTGACCCCCGGGTCTGCGTTCAAATTTTTGACCAGTTCCTCCACCTGTTCCTGGCTTGCATCTGCAGGCAGGTGTTCGCTGATTGAGCCCATCCCCAATTCCTGACAGGCTTTCCCCTTTGATGTCACGTATGCCGCCGAATCCGGTCGATCCCCGACCAGAACCGTCGCAAGGGTTGGCTTCTGCTTTCCAGTTGCAACGCGCTGTGCAACCGCCGCTGCTACTTCTTCACGCACCTGTCCCGCAATCAATTTTCCATCGATGATCTGCGCCGTCATGTTCAACTCCTTCAGCAAGATGAGCCCATTTTACAACCCGGCTCCATCTTGAAACAGTGACACTTATCCCCTGTTGAGGATTACGCCTTTCAACCCGCTCGACTGATTTTCATGGATCACCACATCGTCGATCTCGTTCCAGCGCGGGGAGGAGGCGGTTGCCTTCACACGCAGATAATTGCCCGTCAACCCCTCCATCTGCCAGCCCCAGTCATCCAACTCTGAGGTGGATTCCCACAGCACAGACATCTTCTGCCCGATGAATTTCTCCCGATAAGCTCTCTCGGATTCGTCCAGTGCTTTGCGCAGGATGTGGTTGCGTTCCTTGCGGACCTCAGGCTTGACCTGACCCCGCATCTTTGCCGCGCCAGTCCCAGGTCGCGGCGAATAGGTGAAAACATGCCCCCCCGCAAAATTCATCTCTTTAACGAATGCCAGCGTTTCAGCAAATTCGTCCTCTGTCTCGCCGGGGAAGCCAGCAATGATGTCGGTGGTGATAGCAGCACCCGCAATCACTTCGCGGGCTGCGGCGACCAACTGGCGAAAGGACTCGGGCGTGGTCTTGCGCGCCATCCGCTTCAGCGTGGTCCCACATCCGCTTTGCAGAGGCAGATGAAGATGGGGCATGAGGCGGGAGGCTGAGTCTGAAGAAGCACGCCACAGTGAGAAGAAGTCCGCATCCAGGTCCCAGGGCTCGAGCGAGGAAAGCCTGATGCGCGGTGTATCGGTCTCGCGCAGGATCGCCCGGATCAGGTCCCGCAGGTGCATGCCGAAATCCTGCCCCCAGGAGCCGAGATGTACGCCAGTCAGCACGATCTCCTTCGTGCCTCCGTTCAACGCGGAGCGAATATCGAGCAGCACATCGCCTAGCGGACGGCTGCGTCCCTCGCCGCGGGCGATGGTGGTGATGCAAAACGTGCAGCGATTGTCACATCCATCCTGCACTTTGATAAAGGCGCGCGTGCGGCGGTGCAAGCCCGGCAAAGGCTGGCGTGAAATGGGTTCGAGGTCGAAGGGTGGGAGGTTTAAAGTTGAAGGTTTGAGGTTTAAGGTTTCTGCGGTGAGATGATCCTTGCGATCATTCGGTATCACGTGCAAGACATTGGGAAGAGCAGCCGCTTCCTTTGGCTGGAGGGTCACCCAGCAACCGGTAGCGACGATTTCCTGCACGCCGGCCCGGGCAATACTGCGGATGCGGCCGCGCGAATCGGCCGCAGCATCGTTCGTCACCGCGCAGGTATTGACCACCGCCATTTCCGCCAGGTGCGGCGAAGCGACGATCTCATGCCCGGCGGCACGGAATCCCCGCGCCATACCTTCGATCTCCGCCTGGTTGAGCCTGCAGCCAATCGTGTCAAGATAGATTTTCATAAGCTATTCGGTGGTTGAGTAGGGCGAGTGATTTTCGAGCCCATATCGAAACCACCAGTTTGAAGGTTTCATGTAATTAGTGGTTTCGATGGGCACTTAGGGTTGCTCAACCACCGCTGTCCCTACGGTTGCAGCACCATAAAATGATCGAATAAAACATCCACGCCCGGCTGGGAAAATGCCCCTGCCAGCAGACCTACATCCCCATTCGCAAAATCATCATCCTGCACAGAGACGACTTCATTGTAGTTGACGTAAAAGGTCAGGGTGTCTCCGATGCAGTCGGCGCGCAGGTGGTTGACCGCATCCTTCTGAATAAACTCGGACTGCTGCATGGATGTTTGTCCCAGCAGGAGAGCCTGCCCGCCAATAAATTTCCCGACCGCGTAATAGCCATCGTTGCTGATGATGAAGAAATAATAATCGCCGTTCTGATAGCGGCAGATCAGCCCTGTGCGGTTCTCCTGCGGACCGTCCAGGTGGGACACGTCCGCTTCGACGCGCACATCACCGAAATTCTTTTCGGGCGTGGACCAGATATTGTAGCCGGGCTGCTGCACCAGCATCCGATATCCGCCGCCGTCATAATCCATGATCCCGCTAGCGTTGGAGACACGGTCCCAGCCGCTGGTGTTGTCTTCGAACTCCTCCTGGTAGAGGACATCTCCAGGATTAGCAGTAGGAACGATGGGAATGGCAGAAGGGGAGCATGCAGAGAGGACGGCAAGGAACAGGAAAGAGGAAAGAAGATGGATTGATTTCATGGCGGGATTTTATCAGAAACGGGATTGTCATTGCGAGCCTGCCGGTTGAGATGCGCGCAGTCGAAACCAAAGGTGAAGCAATCTCCGTGCTCCCAAAGGGAAGGGGTGACTCTATGGAAAATACTGATTTAAGATAGCCTGTGCATCCGTGTTTCCCAGGTCACGGGCGCGAACGAAATGATCATAGGCGGCAGTACGGTTTTCCATCTGCAGGTCCAACATGCCCAAATGCAAATGTACCGAGGCGTTTTGAGGATCGAGCCCAACTGCCTGGTTCAGGATACGCTCCGATTCTTCGTAGCGCTCGTCCAGCAACAACAGCCATCCGAGCAGGTCCAGCGAAGCCGGGCTATCCTTTTCGAGGACGACGGCCTTTTGTGCGGCAGGTATGCCCACAGTGTTGACGTTCACATGATTTTGTGCACAGAACAAGGCAAGCAGGTGCCAGTACTGCGCATCCTCGGGCGCGAGCGCGGTGGCAGCCTGATAGGCAGCCAGGGCCTGGATCAAATCTCCCAGCTTCGAATAGGTTGCGCCGATGGAAACCTGCCAGGCGGGATTCTTGTCATCGCGCAGGGCGGCAGCCTGGAACTCGATCAGCGCCTTGCGGAAATTTCCACTGCGCTCGAAATACAAGCCTCGCAAGCCGCGAACGGTGGCTGAATTGGGATCTAACTCAAATGCACGCTCGAGCTCGCTTCCCCCGTCCCGACCGTTGTGATGATTCGACTCACCCAGCCATGCCCACGCCTCAGCGTTTCCCTCGTCTGCTTCGACGGCTGATTCGAAGGCAGCCCGCGCCAGTCCCCATTCCTGCACGAGTCCCAGTCCGCGGCCGATGAGTACCAGCCGGGCAGAAGCCGAGTCATTTAACGAGGCCAGGTTCAAGGCTGAGCGAAGAGTCTGCACAGCGGGGTCCAGGAGTGGGTCCAGTTGGGAGGCGGCAATCAACTCGGATAAAGCAGCGTCTGGATCTGTCAATGTTAGGAGCAGCCCCAGGCGATAGCGTGCGGATGCATCCTCCGCATGCAGGGACACATACTTCTGCAAAACCTGCGCCGCTTTGGAATATACCCCATTTTCCTTGTAGATTTGCGAAAGGCGGGAATACAGGGTTTCAGAAGGGTTCTCCTGCTCGAGGCCCTGTTCCCAGATCTGGGCAGCCTGCGCCGGATCGCCATCCAAGTAAAGGACATCCCCCCACGCCACCCAGCCATCGGAGGAAAGCGCGGCGCGCTGATACGCTTTCTGATAGACCGCCTCCGCCTGGGAATACTCCTTCGCATGGTAATAGGCGTGACCTGCAAGTTCGTACAGGTCGGCGCGCCAGGGCAGCCGCTGTGCGGCGGTGCGATAATGGCGGGCAGCTTCGAGGTAACTCCCCGCGCTGGAAGCCTTCTTCATCTCGGAATAACCCGAAGCGATCAGCGGTGCGAGGATCGCAGCCGCGAGCAGGAGAAGAACTGAAACGACGCGCAGCGCATGACGAGGCATGTTCCCTATTATAAGTTCGGAAAAAGATTATCGTGAAAGAGCTTTGTGATGGATTTTCATACTCTTTCTTTTGGAAAGCGTTCGCAAGGCTGATCCTGAAAAGGAATTATGCTCCTGTAACTTAGCCAGAGCTGATTTTCACGACAGAATTAGGCAAGTGGAATATAATCATTCACGTCATGGGCGCATTTCTCGGTCAAATCACTTCATTTCTGACAACTCCTGAAGGAAGTCTGATCTATCACCTGGTGCTGGTATTTTCCATCGGGAGCGCGTTACAGTCAGCCTATGTACACTGGCGTTCGAGTGAGTTTCCACAGGCACGCCGTACCATGTTTGGACTGGGAATCCTGTTGACCGCCCAGATCGTGGTATTCGCAGTCAGCATCATCGGCATCCTAGGGTTTCTGAATCTTCAGGTCTTCCTGCCGCCGCTGGATCGGGCAGTCACCCTCTTTTCCCTCGTATGGATGATCTGGTTGTGGGCTTTCCCGGAACCCAGCCGCGCCGCGGACGCCGGGACCTGGCTGCTGACCCTGCTCGTCGCAGCCGGGCTGGGACTGAGCCTCGTCGCATATACCGCCGAGCCCGTCCTTCAACCGTACAACCTGACCCTCTATGACAGTATGTGGCAGCTGGCAACCCTGGTGCTTTCAACCCTGGGACTGATCGTTCTGCTGATCCGCCGCCCGAATGGGTGGGGAAATGGTGCAGCGGTCATGGTGTTGTTCTTCACGGGCAGTTTGCTTTACATGCTCTTCGGCCGTGTGGAGGGCAACTTCCCGGGTCCGGTACGGCTGATGCACATCGCAGCGTTCCCGATCCTGATGACCCTGCCGCAGCGCTTCCCGGGTCCAGCCAACCGTGTTACTTCTGTCAAACAGCAGGATGTCCCGGTCGTGGGGGAACGGCGCCGCTACAGCACGGATCCAAAAACCTTCCACGCACTGCTCGCACTGGCAGGTGAATCTCAGGCAGACAAGGTGAGCCAGTCCATCACACGTGCCATCGCCCAGGCCATGCTCGCCGACCTGTGTTTCCTCATCTATCTCACCGATAACAATAACCAGCTCCAGATCGCCAGCGGATATGACCTCATCCGTGAAGAAAACCTGGAGGGAGGCAGCCTGAGCAAGACCATCATCCCCATGCTCACGAATGCACTCCAGCGCGGGCGTGCACTCCGCCTGCCGTCGAGCAGTACTTCCGCTGATATCAAGGGGTTGAGCGACATGCTCGGTCTCAATAATCCTGGTCATATTTTGAGCGTACCGATCGTGTCGCCTGAAAAGGATCCGCTTGGCGGAATACTTTTATTGTCCCCGTATTCCAATCGTCTGTGGAGCGCGGAGGATCAGGCCTTCCTGTCCAACATCGCCATCTCACTGGTCCCGGTCATCCAGCGCGGGCATCGGATGACGACCCTCGAGCAGAAAGGTGAGCAGACGCGCCAGGCTCTGGATGTGGCACAGGAGCGCATCAAGGAGCTCGAGCTGCGCAACGATAACCTGCTCAAGCAGATGGACGCGGTCCGGGCAGAGTCGCAGGAAGGGCTAGCCCAGGCTGAGAACCTCGCCGCAATGACAGCCATCTATGAAGCAACTCAAATAGCGCTCGAGAAGCTCAAACAGGAAAATGAAGATCTGCGAAGCGGAAAGGACGTCAAAGGCGGTTCACCTACTGTCAATGCGGCACAAATCGAAGGCGAACTGCGTCTTACACTGGAAGAAGTGGCCCGACTGCAGAACCAGCTTGCAGAGACGAATATGCGTCTCATCGAAGCAGAGAAGAACGGCGCCTCCGCGCAATCGAATGAACAGGCAGAAGTGGTCGCTTCCCTTTCACAGGAATTGCGTCAGCCGATGTCATCCATTGTAGGATACACCGACCTGCTGCTGGGTGAATCGGTGGGAATCCTGGGCGCACTCCAACGCAAGTTCGTGGAGCGGATCAAGGCATCCACCGAACGGATCGGCAATCTGATCGACGATCTCATCCAGGTCACCACGCTGGAGACAGGACTCAACGAGCTCAAGCCTGAGGCGGTTGACCTAAATGTTATTATCGATAACGCCATGTCATACACGAGCAGCCAGGTGCGCGAGAAAAACATTTCGATGCATCTCGACCTGCCGAAGAACGTGGCTTCCATCTATGCGGATCGTGAGGCGCTCCAGCAGATCCTGATCCACCTGCTCCAGAACGCGGGATCCGCTTCCCCTATGGAAGGAACCGTGCATCTAAAAGTCCAGACGCAGACCGAAGACAGCCGGGAATTCGTCCTGATTCAGGTCAGCGACACGGGCGGAGGTATACCGGCCGAGGATCTTAACCGTGTCTTCACCCGCCTGTACCGCGCCGACAATGTGCTCATCCAGGGTGTAGGCGATACCGGTGTAGGACTTTCCATTGCCAAGACATTAACAGAAGCACAGAAGGGGCGTATTTGGGTGGAGAGCCAGATGGGCGTTGGCTCGACCTTTAGTGTGCTCCTGCCCCTCGCCCGCAAGTCGATGGAGAATTAATGCAATCTCTTCGCCAGTTGGGCGGCGGCATCCTCATCGCTCTCATTTCCATATTATTGGTGATCGGGGGAATCTCTCTCGCCCTCGCCGAAACCCTGCCACCCCAGGCTACACCCACACAGATCCCGCCGACAACCTCGCTGGACTTCCCCACAGCGACCTTTACGGGTTCACCATCGGTATCCGTATCATCAACCACCCCTCCGTCATTCACCCCCATTGTAGTGGCAACAGAAACAGCTCTGGCAACCAACACGCTCTTCGTGCAGGCTTCCTGCACACCGCCCTCCGGTTGGGTTCGCGTCACAACCACATCCGGCGATACTGTCTATGGGCTTGCACAACGGTATAAAACAACCGCTGAAAATTTGGGTGCTGCGAACTGCCTTTCCTCCTTCGACATACCGGTGGGTTACATCATCTACGTCCCACCCGTCCCGACCGTCACTGTGATCCCCTGTGGTCCACCCGTCGGGTACGTCAGGAGGCACGTCGTCAGGCCGGGTGAAAACCTGTTCCGGATTGCGCTCTCCTACGGCGTCACGTATCCTGTCCTGCAGCGCGCAAACTGCATGGGCTCATCCACGACGATCTATGTCGGTCAAATTTTGTGGGTGCCCAATGTTCCAACGCGTACACCTGTCCCAGGTGTTACAATGATTCCAAATTTCCCCACTGCCACTTCAACGAACACGCTTGTCCCCGGGCCGCCTACCTTCACACCTTCCAATACATCAGTGCCGCAATACCCATAATTCATGAGAAACCTTATTTATATCCTGCTTCTGGCGAGCATCCTGCTGGCGGGATGTGGACCCCTGATCCCCGCCCAGGCACAACCCGCCCTGCCATTCGTATTCGTGACCGCCGCACCGAACGCTTCCCCCACCCCGACGCCTTTCCAGCCCATGCCCTGGACTCCGACAGGCTCTGTTGTCTTCGCTCCGCCGACAGTGAATCCTGCGAGTGAAACGCCCACGCCTGCCGCACCCACCCAGACCGAATTCCCAACGGTCGACCCGAACATGCTGATCAACACGATCGCGCCCCTCTCGACCATCGACGCTTCGGGAAGCCAGGTCCTCAACAATGGACAGGAAACAGTCAACTTTCTATTGATCGGCTCTGACCGCAGGCCCGGCGGCTCGTTCCGCACAGATACGATGGTCATTGCGATCCTCAGGCCCAATGAAGGCCAGGTTTCACTCATCTCGATCCCGCGCGATCTGTGGGTGTACATCCCCGGCTGGGAGAATCAGCGCATCAATACTGCTTATCAGCATGGCGTTTCGGTTGGCTATCCCGGTGGTGGACCCGGCCTGCTGAAGGACACCATCCTCTACAACCTCGGCATCCGCATCGACCACACCGCCATGGTCGAGTTCGACGGCTTTCGTCAGATTGTCGATACACTTGGCGGGGTAGACGTACCGGTATCCTGTGCCTACACGGACTGGAAATTGATCGACCCCAGTTATAACCCTGAAAATGAGAACAACTGGTATCTGCATACCGCCGGTCCTGGCCTGATTCACATGGACGGTGACCTGGCCTTATGGTATGCGCGCTCGCGTCAGAAATCCAGCGACTTCGACCGAGGTCGCCGCCAGCAGGAAGTGCTGCGCTCTCTGTTTTCGCAAGCCCTCCAGACCGGAACACTGGCGCGTATCCCTGAACTCTATAACAATTTGCAGAACACGGTTGATACCGACCTGGGACTGGTGGACATCCTGCAGCTCTCCCTCTATGCCCCCAAGATGACCAGTGCCGATATCCGCAGTTATTACATCCGCCCGCCCTATGTCAGCTCGTGGATCACGGATGGCGGCGCGTACGTCCTGCTTCCAAACGAAGCTGCCCTGCAGCAAATGCTGTCGGAGGCGGTCTCCGCTTCGGCAAAAGCCCCGCAGCGGCAGGCAATTGTCATCGATGTGATGAACGGGACTTCCGTTGCCGGCCACGAAAACCTGGCAGCCACGCGTCTCAACTACGCGGGGTATGAGACCAACATCATTCCGTCCGACCGGCAGGACTATGCTAATTCCGTCCTGATCGACAAGACCGCCGCCCAGGATCCCAATGCGAGCAGCGCCATCCTGAATATCATGGGCATGCAGCCTGGCAGCCTGATCTCCTCACCAGACCCAAACAGTAAATCCGATTATCTCTTGATCGTGGGCTACGATTACGAGCCCTGCTTCAAGCCGGAAAACATGGGGCAATGAGTGGAGTATACTTACGCCATGCAACAATCACGTGGTATCGAAATGGTGTTAATCAAGAGTAAGCTGAGCGACAGGAAAACAGACGCTGCTTACTGGAGGAAGCAATCCTACGCGGCGCGGCTTGCCGCATTGGAAGAAATCAGGCAGGAATACCATCGTTGGAGGCATGGTGCTGAACCGAGATTTCAAAGAGTTTATACAATCATTAAACGATAACGGTGCACGTTATCTTGTAGTTGGGGGATATGCTGTCGCCTTGCATGGATATCCCCGCTACACAAAGGATATCGACGTTTGGGTCGAAATGACGATTGAGAACGCTTCAAAAATAGTGAAAGCTCTCGACCAGTTTGGGTTTGGCTCATTAGGAGTAAAAGAGGCAGATTTTATCGTTCCAGACCAAATGATTCAATTAGGCCGCCCTCCAAGACGAATTGATATTTTGACAACCCGGCCGGGTGTGGAGTTTGCAGATTGTTATACCTCTCGCACTGTTGTTGAAGTAGATGGTGTTTCTGTCAATTTCATTGATCTTGAGAATCTCAAAAAAAATAAAAAGGCAACAGGCAGGCATCAAGTTCTAGCTGATCTGGAAAATCTGCAATAGCTTTAACTATAATGAAACCGATCTGGGGGAAGTTCGGAGGATTGTCTCGGACATCGAAGCACGCATTCAGAGGTTTCGTAAAGCGAGCCAATAGCACTGCGAAGCCGGGCACTACCTTTTTTCCAAAATTTGACGAATTCCAGAATACCTAGTTGACATCGACCTCTTTTTTCGCTAAACTATACGAAAGAGAACTGGAGATGTCATGCCTGAGCCCAAACTCACTTCGCATCTGACCGCCCAAACGCCGCTCCCTTCTGCCATTAATTCCTGGCAGGCCTATCTCGCGGACAAGGGTCGTTCGCCTAATACGATCAAAGCCTTCCTTTCAGACGTGCGCCTGCTCACCACGTTCCTGCCTGAGGACGTGCCCGTTGGTAAGATCACAACAGCTGACCTCAACCGCTACTTCGAATGGATGGAAAAGGAGCGGGATGTGCCCTGCAGCCCCAAGACGCTGGCACGACGCATCACCGCCACTAAATCCCTTTTCCGCTGGCTGCACCAGTACGGCGTGCTGACGGTCGATCCTGCTGAAAAGGTTGCGCAGCGCTCGGCGATCAGCCCGCTCCCCACGGTGCTCACACCCGAAGAATATGAGGCGGCCCTGCTGGCAGCAGACCGTCACCGCCGCGGACCTAAGCCCGATGCGCGGCCGTATGCACTCGTCTATCTTTTATTGACGACCGGCATCAAAAAGAGCGAGACGCTGGGCATCAATCTCGAACACATCGAACTGGACTCTCCCAATGGACCCCAGGTCTTCATTAAGTATGCCAGCCCAGCCAACCGCTACAAGGAGCGGAAACTGCCCCTTGCCGAGGATTGGATTCCCGCCTATGAGGAATACATCGCCCAATACTCGCCGACTGAGAAACTCTTCCCCTGGTCGCCGCGGCGCCTGGAATACCTGCTCGAGGATATCGGCAACGAAGCCGGCCTGACAAAGCATCTCTCCTTCGATATGTGCCGCTGGACGTTTGCGCTCAATGACTTCCGGGCCGGTGAGGAACCCGATAAGATCCGCCAGAAGCTGGGCGTGTCGAAGATCCAGTGGCGGGAGCTGTATATCAAGTTGAAGCAGCTGGCAGGGAGCAGGGAATAAATACTCGCTGGTCGAGTAGGCGATGCTGGTTTCGCCATATCGAGACCAGCATTAATGGGTGAACCTAAAATCGGTGGTTGAGTTTGATTGCATCTCAACCACCGATTTTTTAATCTCTTGTCATCGAAAAATACAGGACCTGGCGGGTGGAATCTGTCAGCCGGAAGGGATGCGCGGGTCGGTAGCCCGGCACCCAGATCACCTTCTGTCCCATGCAAAGCAGGGGCCAGCGGTCACGAGCGCGCTGCAGAAGCTTGACATTGATGAAGAAGTCGGAAATCTTGACCTCGTGGCCGTCCATGCCCAACGGCTCGAAGCGGTCGCCATCCTGCCGTACCCTCAGCTCGAGCGCGTCTGAAATTCCCTTCGCGTCCAGCCAGACCTGGAACGGGTCGTCGTTGGAGGTAGCCTGTTCCATCGCCAGCGACGGGATGTTCCAGCGCTCACAGCTCAACTTCCAGCCGCCGGATAGGGTCACGCTGCCAGGCACCTTCAACGGGATGGTGTTTTCATCCGGCATTTGGGGCCAGCGCTCGACGGGCAGGGTGGCGTCACCCAGAACCACATAAATCGCGGATGCCTCCCGGAGCAGGTGCAGGCCGTTCGGCATGTCCATGCGCGCCGGTTGATGCGACTCGGCAATGAAGTTCGCGGCGCGCTCCAGCGTACTAAAGCTGACGTCTGCCTCGTCGGGTTGGAGCTTCTCCATCGCACGGCGGATCAGGTTTCGCTGCAGTCCGACCGATTGGCGGGTCAACGCGCTCACATCGAAGGCTATGAAATCCGTATTTTCCTGAAGGACGCAATCCTTCCAGACCTCATCCAGCACAGCGGAGAGGATTTCATAATCTGCTGCCAGCGAGCGGGACGTGCGCCACAGCACTTCACGAAAACGCGGGTTGTATGATTCCAGGTTGGGGATCAGCAGGTGACGCAGACGGTTGCGGAAGAAATCCAGGGAGGCATTGCTCGGGTCATGCCGCGGACGGAAGCCATTTGCCGCGCAATACACAACCGTTTCCTCACGCCACAGCTCCAGCAGCGGGCGGACGATGGGGATCTCGGGATCGAACATGTGGATGACCGTTCGGTAGTTCATCCCCTTAAGTCCCGCCAGCCCGGCGCCGCGGATAAAGTGCATGAGCACCGTCTCCACCTGGTCATCCGCGGTATGACCGACAGCCACAGCCTGGGCGTGGAAGTGGCGGGCCTGCTCCATGAGAAATCGATAACGCAGGATGCGGGCGGATTCTTCGATGGAAAGTTTTTCTTCATCAGCGAAGGCGCGTACGTCGCCGCTCTGGATCACGGATACAAGGTTGAGGCGCGCCGCGGTCTGCTCGACGACATTGGCATCTGCATCGGCGTCCGGGCGCAGCTTATGGTTGAAGTGAGCCACGATGACGCGGTAGCCTGCCTTACGGAGGACATTCATCAGGCACAGGCTGTCCGGTCCGCCCGAGACGCCGGCAATGACCGACAGGTCGCGGGTCAGGCCGCACTTTTCAGTGAGAATGGATTCGATGTTCTCGAGCATTAAAATTTTTCTGTCATTGCGAGCGTAGCGAAGCAATCTCTTTATAGCCGGTGATTGCCACGTCGAGCCTGCGGCTCTCCTCGCAATGACAGTATCAAATCTGATACAACTCCACCAGCACTCCTGCAGTACTCTCCGGGTGGATGAACGCGTATTTCTTCCCATCCGCAGCCTGACGCGGTTCGTCGTTGATCAGGCGGATGCCCTTCGACTTCAATTGCGACATCATTCCAGCGATGTCATCCACTTCGAGACAGATATGATGCATGCCCGGTCCGCGTTTGGCGAGATATTTGGCAATGCCTGAGTCGTCGGTGGTAGGCTTCACCAGCTCCACCTCCGAGCCGGGCAGCGGCAGAAAGGCAACCTGCGATTTCTCGGCTGGGACATCACGCAGTTCGTGCAGCTCGATCCCCAAAGCATCGCGCCAGAAGGTGAGCGCCTTCTCCATATCGTCCACGACCACGGCTACATGGTTGACCTGTTTTACCTGGGGCATATTGCCACTCCATTGATATGATTTTTAAATGAACGGTGTTGATTATAGTCGCTTCTTGATATACAATTCAGGCTGGATCAAATCGACGCCATGTACAATATCCCCATCAGTATCCGCCGTGTGGCAGTGATGATCGGCATTCTCATGCTGGTCTTTATCGTGCTTGAATTCAACCGCCGGCTGGAAGAGCTCGAGATGTTGAATGAACAATACGATCTCATGCAGGTGCAGGCTACTCAGGCCATCCAGACCCAGGCTGCCCTGAACACCCAGGCGGCTTATGCAGGCTCGAATGCTGCCGTGGAGGAGTGGGCGCGCGTCGACGGACACTTTGTCCAGGACGGTGATCTGCCGGTCGTGCCCATTGGACAGCCCGGCGCACCGCCCATCGAGGTCAGCACACCGGTCCCCACCCCAACTCCTATGCAAAACTGGGAAGTTTGGTGGAGCCTGTTCTTCGGTCAATAATCTTCCCTGAGGATTCCGCTCCATGCAAAAGAATACATCGCTGACCATCCGCCTGGCGGACAGGCTTAACCTGTTCCCTGATTCGACTTCGATTGAAAACGATTCCCTTTCGATCGCGGGACAAGACCTCGCCTCGCTCGCGGACCGATACGGGACTCCGTTATATATCTACGACCGCGCCACCCTGGACGCGTCCGCGGCGGAGTATCGCTCTGCCCTGCACAAGTATTATCCCGCTCCCGCGCGCATCACCTACGCGGGCAAAGCCTTCCTGTGCAAAGCCATCGCCGAATGGACTCGGCAGCAGGATCTTTTTGTAGACTGCACTGGCGAAGGCGAGATCTCCATCGCAATCGCTGGTGGGGTTTCTCGTGAGAATCTTCTCATGCACGGCGTGAATAAGTCAACTGAAGACATAATGGCCGCAATACAACACGCGGGGACAATCGTTGTTGATAATTTGACAGAACTCAAACGAATCCATGTCATTCTGAGAGAGCATAGCGACCGAAGAATCTCCCATGGCAATGAAGCGACTCTACGTTTCCCTCAGAGGGACATAAACCTTTGGCTGCGTTTATTGCCCGGCGTCACGGTGAAAACACATCACTCTCACACACAGACGGGTCAGCACGAAAGTAAATTCGGCATGACCCGCGCTGAGATATTGGAGGGGGCAAAATTTTGCGGGGAATATGGTTTGCCCCTTAGTGGGATTCACTTTCACCAGGGCTCGAACTTCCGCGACCCCGAGCCGTTGCTTCCGGCTATCGACATGGCGCTGGATCTTGCCAGGCAAATTGGGTTCAGGAATGAGTGGCACTTCTGCCCCGGCGGCGGATGGGGCGTGGCTTATCATGAAGATGAGCTGCCCAACCCTACCATTGAAAGTTATGTGCGCGGCATCGCAGAAGCCGTGGTCGAAGGCTGTCAGGCGCGCGGACTGCCTCTACCGCATCTGCATCTCGAGCCGGGACGGAGCCTGATCGCGCGGGCTGCGGTCGCCGTCTATCGCGTCGGCGCGGTCAAGAAGCGTGACAGGAAGACGTGGCTGTTGATCGACGGCGGTATGGCGGATAACCCGCGCTTCGCCCTCTACGGGGCGAAATACTCCTGTTTGCCGGTAACAGGCCTCGGTCGCGAAGGAAGCAGGGTTGTATCCATCGCCGGTCCTTATTGCGAGTCGGGGGATATCCTCATCGAAGATTTGCCGATGCCCGAAGTCCAGGAAGGGGAATTGATCGCGGTTCCTGTGGCTGGCGCATATCACTTGAGCATGTCATCCAATTACAATGGCGCGCGGCGCCCGGCAGTAATCATGCTGGGGAACGGAATCGCAAAGTTGATCCTCCAAAAGGAAACGACGCAAGACCTTTTGAAAAACCAGATATAAGGTGGACGGTTATAATCCTCGCCTGCATCAATTTATCCAAAGGAGCTGCCCAAAATGCCCCGCCTTACCAGTATCGCAATCCGGGTCGCCAACATGGATGCCATGCTGGCTTTTTACTCCAAAGCGTTTCAGATCGAATTTCGAGAAGTGGACACCTATGGCATCCGTTCACGGTTCGGGGAAATAGATGGGTTCACTTTGAAATTTGTCCCGATCCGCGACAATGCAGACTTCGAGAAGTTCCCCGTTCACCAGCCCGGATTCAGGGTGCCGGACGTCGAAGCTGTTGTGAACCTCGCACTTCAACATGGGGGACGTCAGGAAGGACAGATTATCCGAAGTGGCGGAAAGACGCAGGCTGCTGTACGTGACCCGGACGGGAATACCATCGAGCTGTATTCGGAGGAATAGCAGGCAGATCTTAAAAAAGTTCCGTTTTCGTTTAGCGAATTCTATAAAACAAAAGTCCTTCCTCTTTGATCTCTCTATTGATTTTTGCATTGTTCTTCTGTACAATCAATCTCACCCCACGTATTCCATCCTAGACTGTATCACA
>DATFET010000508.1:0-5670 GCA_035250835.1 Anaerolineales bacterium | reverse complement strand
CTTCAGGCGGCCATTCCACTGTTATTACTGGGTGTGCTGGGGACCGTGATCGCTGTCTACAAAAAGAGCTGGCTGACTCTGTATCCGCTGGCTTGGGCGGTCACAGCTTACATCCTGTTCAGCATTTATTCACCGGTGTTTTACCATCACCAATTAATGATTACCGTTCCCATGGCAATACTGGCCGCGGTCGCCGTGGGAGATGGGATTCAGTCGCTCGTCCGGGCGGTGCGCTCCGCGGAATTTTTTCGTCCGGAAACTCTTTTCGGTGTAGTTGCATTAACAGGCTTTATTCTTGTATCCTTTTCCTACTTTCCGGGTCTTAACAAGGAGCTATTGGAGAGACCGCGCTTTCGCGGGACCAGCCTGGATGCCACCTCAGGTAAGCTGAGGGTGATAGACAAAATGAACGAGTATAGAGACCAGACCCACTGGATCATGACCGATATGCCGATGTATGCATTTCGCATCCATAAGCCTGTTCCTCCAACTCTGGCTACGATTTCCCAAAAAAGATTGTCCACAGGCAGCCTGACTGACGAAGATATCCTTGCCGCCATGGATGAGTATCGTCCGGAGCAGGTCTTGATGGCTCGCTTTACAATCCCTGTCCTGGAGGAGTACCTTCGGAAAAATTACACCCTTATCTATTCCCCTGAATTTTTTCGGTTGTTCCTGCGCAATGATTTAACGTCAGGAAACCCGTAAATCCGTCCCAACATCAACAACTTCTAACATCGAAGGGGATTCTATAGGCTAATTATCCCTGCCGAACCTATATCCAAAATTCATTCACTGAATTTTAGGATATAATTGCGTCTCGTGTGAATTATCGGGCCGTTGAGGCCTTAATCTACCAGAAGTCTCATGAAGAGACTTACGAACTCTTAAATTTATGGAGAAATAATGTCGAAAGCAAATCTGATTACCCCGTATGGCGGGAAACTGGTCAATCTTGTCGTGGATGCCAGGGAGCGCGAAGAGCTTCTGGCACTTGCGCCAAAACTGTCATCCATCAAGATTACCATGCGCAATCTTTGTGACCTGGAACTGCTCGCCACCGGCGGCTTTTCCCCTCTGACAACCTTTATGGGCAAGGCAGATTATGAGCGCGTCCTGCATGAGATGCGCCTGGCGGATGGCACCCTTTGGCCGCTTCCCATCACGCTGACAGCTGACCCCAGGGAACTGCCAACCGTCGGGGACGATATCGTCCTTCGCAACGCGAACAATGACGTGATCGCCATCATGACCCTGGACGAGGTCTATCATTGGGATGCTGAAACTGAAGCCGCGCTGGGATACGGCAGCACCGACTCGCGGCATCCCATGGTCTCCGAAATGCAGCGCTGGAACAAAGTCTGCATCTCGGGTCCGCTGAAGGTTATCAATCTTCCCAAGTATTATGATTTCGTGAACCTGCGTCATACACCTGCCCAGGTGCGCGAATGCCTCGAGGAAATGGGACACGATAACGTGGTCGCTTTCCAGACCCGCAATCCGCTCCACCGCATCCACGAGGAATTGACCAAGCGCGCCGCGGAAAAGGTCAAGGGATCGCTGCTGGTTCATCCAACCGTTGGCATGACCAAGCCCGGCGACGTGGATCACTACACCCGTGTCCGCACCTACAAGGCACTCGTGGATCATCACTACGACAAGAACAGTTCCATGCTCAGTCTCCTGCCGCTCGCCATGCGCATGGCCGGCCCCAAGGAAGCGCTCCTGCACGCCATCATCCGCCGCAACCACGGCGCCAACCATTTCATCGTGGGGCGCGATCACGCAGGGCCGGGAAACGATTCCACGGGCAAACCGTTCTACGGTCCGTATGATGCGCAGGAGCTGATGACCAAATACGAGGCCGAGCTGGGCGTCAGGATGATCCCATTCGAGATGCTGGTCTATCTCCCCGACGAAGACCGTTATGTCGAAGAGAAGGATGTACCGCAGGGCGCTCGAACTCTCAACATCTCCGGTACTCAGGTGCGCGACGATTATCTTGCCAAAGGCAAACTGCTTCCCGAGTGGTTCACCCGCCAGGAGACAGCAGAAATCCTGCGCCAGATGTACCCGCCGCGTCACACGCAGGGATTCTGTATCTGGTTCACCGGCCTAAGCGGGTCGGGCAAGAGTGCCACAACCCAGGTGCTGACCTCTCTCCTGCTCGAACGTGGACGTGAGATTGCCATCCTGGATGGGGACGTCGTCCGCACACATCTTTCGAAGGGACTGGGTTTCAGCAAGGAAGACCGCGACACCAATATTATCCGCATCGGCTTTGTGGCTGGTGAAATCGTGCATGCCAGCGGAGCAGTGATCTGCGCTGCGATCAGCCCCTATCGCGCCACTCGTGCCGAAGCGCGCAAGATGGTGGGTGAGAACTTCATCGAAATATTCATGGATACTCCGGTAGAGGTTTGCGAGGAGCGCGATGTAAAGGGTTTGTATGCCAAAGCGCGTCAGGCCATGGCCGACGGTCACCCAATGGGCTTCACCGGCGTGGACGATCCCTATGAGCAGCCGATCAATCCCGAGATCACGCTCAAGGGATATGGCGCAACTCCCGAAGAGAATGCCCATCTGATTGTCAGCTATCTCGAAGACCAGGGATATTTGACAAGGAATTAATCAGCACAATCATACGCAGTACGTATAATGAGATGCGTACTGCGTATCCTTTTCGATGAAACTTCGTGTCACTTCCCGGCTGGCTATTTTCATTGCCCTTCTGTTGATCGCGGTGACCGGATTCCTGCTGGTGCTGCTGGCAACCCCCGAAGGCGCAGGTCTGTCGGACGATTCAATTGCTTATATCGCCGGAGCGCGCAGCATGGTGGCAGGTAGCGGTTATCGTGAAGCCTGGCTGGCATCCAACCAGCCTGTCACGCATTTTCCTCCTGCTTTTCCGGCGGTCCTTTCAATTTTTGGATTCCTGGGCATCGACCCGCTGAACGCCGTGCGCTGGGTCAATGCCTTGTTGTTCGGTCTGAGCGCTTTCGTTCTGGGCATCCTTGCCTGGCGTATGACCCCGTCTCTTACGGCAGGACTCGTCCTGGCGGGACTGTTTGTCTTGAACAGCGATTTGCTGGTGGTCCATGCGATGGCGATGAGCGAGCCGCTGTTTATTTTCCTAACCCTGTTATCGATCTGGATGTTCGATCTGTATTACGAGCGCGACCAGCACTGGTGGCTGGGTGCCTGCGCGACATTTGTTGGCATCGCATATCTTACGCGCTATTCCGGTCTGGCCTTAATCGCGGCGTTCGTTGCTGCCTTACTGATTCTGCCCGGGCGTTGGAAACAGAAACTCACTTACAGTGCATTGTTTGTTGCGGGTACATTGCCCTGGATTTTGGGTTGGGCGATCCGCAACCGCCTTGTCGCCGAGAATGCGACCAACCGCGTTCTTGCCTGGCATCCCATCACGTCTGAAAATATCCATATCGGACTGCGTACTGTTTCAGAAGCCTTGATCCCTGTGGAAGCGTGGCGTCAGGAGATCTTCAAACAGCCGTTCATCATCCAGGCGCTGATCGTCCTGATCCTGGGCGCAGTGCTGGTATGGCTGTCCGTTCGAGCATGGAAATATCTATCAGAGCCGCAGCAGGCGCCAAAGAGGGATGGGAACGGGGTGAAGATCAGGGAGGTCATCTCCTTTACGACAGGCCTGTTCCTTTTTGCATATTTTGCATCCATCAGCTCTTCTATGCTGATGTTCGACGCAGCGACGAAGTTCCAGCTTCGCATCCTGGCTCCCATGTATGTCTGCCTGCTGATCCTGCTGGTCTATTTCGGCGTCTGGGTGCGCGGCAAAAACCGTCCGCTGGTTGTCGTGTTGACCTTTGTCGTTCTGGCATTTTCCGCTTATAGGCTGGTTAATACCATCAATTTCATGTCAAGGAGCGGGCTGGGATATGCCTCGTTCCAATGGTACGATTCAAAGGCGATGGACTATCTGAGCGAATTACCCACAGGAGTTCGGATTTATACGGATGAGCCGGCTGCTGTGTATCTGTACACCGGACGTGGGAATTATGTTCTGCCTGACCGATACGATTCAGCCACAGCTCTGCCGCGCCCGGGATTCGAGGAAGGCCTTGCCCGAATGAAAAATGAGATCCTGGCGGGCAAAGCCGTACTGGCGTTATTCCAGGGCGGTGAAGTGAATAGTGAAGATGCCGCCCTGCTCAGCGAGGGGCTGTATCTCGCACACAAGTCGTCTGGTGACGAGATCTACACTGCACATCCATAGAGGCACGATGAAGATACAGGAAAAATTCGATCTGACCGGACGCGTGGCGGTCGTTACTGGAGGAGTTGGATTGCTCGGGGCAGAGTTCTGCAGGACATTGGCTGAGGCCGGCGCGGCGGTCGTCGTAGTGGACCTGAACGCTTCAGCTTCGCAAGCCGTCGCGGATACGCTCACGAGCAGTGGAGCCAAAGCCCTGGCCCTGCCCACCGACATCACCCAGCCCGAGGCGGTCAACGCCCTGGTCGAAGGGACGCTGTCTGCCTTTGGGCGCCTGGATATCCTCGTCAACAGCGCCGGGCTCGACCCGAAATTCGATCCCGACGCGGTAAGGAAAGGAATCACACCCGGCGCGTTCGAGGACTATCCACTCGATCTATGGAACTCCGCCTTGAACGTGAACCTTACGGGTATGTTTCTTATTACTCAGGCATGTGTCAAGCCCATGATCGCTCAGGGAAGGAAAGGCAGCATCATCAATATCTGTTCCACCTATGGATTGAACGGTCCCGACCAGCGCATCTACATCAGGGAAGGGCAGCGTGTGGCTTTCAAGCCGGTCTACTACACAGTGACTAAGGCCGGTGTGATGGGCTTCACCAAATATCTTGCAGCCTACTACGCCGGGACAGATATCCGCGTCAACGCGCTGACACCGGGCGGCGTGTTCAACAATCACGAAGAATATTTTGTCAAAAACTACTCTGCCAGGACCATCCTCGGCCGCATGGCGCACAAGGATGAAATGAATGGCGCTCTGCTGTTCCTTGCCTCCGACGCGTCCTCCTATATGACGGGGAACAACGTCGTCGTGGATGGAGGCTGGACGGCGTGGTAACGTGCATTCGATGGTCGAGTAGGCGGTCTCGCGCTGAGCCTGTCGAAGCGTCGTCCGCCGTATCGAGACCATCAGGCAACTTTCAAATATGTGGTTTCGATTTACCCTCACCGTATAGATCATGACTGAAATCCTCGCCCTCATCCCTGCACGCGGCGGCTCGAAGGGGATCCCGCGCAAGAACATCCGCAGTTTTGCGGGATATCCACTCATTGCGTGGAGCATTGCCGCGGCGAGGCAGTCTGCGCGGGTGACCCGCGTCATTGTATCCACGGATGATGACGAGATCACCTCCGTAGCGCGTGAGTGCGGCGCGGAGACTCCCTTCCTGCGCCCGGTTGAGCTTGCCCAGGACCAGACGACTGACCTGCCTGTCTTCGAACATGCACTGCAATGGCTGGAAGAGAATGAAAATTATCTCCCTGAGATCGTCGTGCAGCTTCGCCCCACGTCGCCCATCCGTCCGCAGGGAATGCTGGATAACGCCATCCGTATTCTGCTCGAGCATGACGACGCGGACTGCGTGCGCGGTGTCGTCCCTGCGGGGCAGAACCCGTTCAAGATGTGGCGGTTTAATGGC
>DATFET010000506.1:0-6450 GCA_035250835.1 Anaerolineales bacterium | reverse complement strand
TGCCAGTCGCTTGACTTCGCGCTGGAGAATTTTTTTATCTGAATCGGATAACGCCTTGAATGGACGGTTCATCAGATTGTCGACACTCTCGCCAGGAGGCTGCTCACTGAGGTTTTCAGCAATACGTTCGCCGGCAAACTGGCGGATCTGCTGCTCCAGTCCCTGCATATTCTGCCGAATTTTTTCCCGCACTTCCTGGATGCGCTCCCTGCTCATGCCCATCTGCTGGAGTTGTTCCATGAGCTCCTTCAATGCTTCACGGACCTCCGGGAAGGCAAGGGCGCGCATCATACGCTGGGCGAGCCATTCCTGGTGACGGAGATCATCTGTTTGATTGAGTCCAACCATTTTGGCCAGCGATTCCAATTCCTCCCTGGACAGCTTTTCCCCGTTCATCAGCCGCTCCATCCGCTGACGGAGACTCTCTGTGAATTGGCGCAGTGCATCGGCAAACATTTGCGCCTCTTCGGGGGTCATATCATCTGTGGGGTTGCCGCCCATCATTGGCGGCTGCCCGGAACCGAAGAATAACGGAAACAATTTATCGAATATAGGTAAGTCTCTTCCATCCTTGATCAGCGTCGCTCGCAGCGACAAACGGAAATGCTCACGGTGTTGGACACCCATCAGGTCTACCGCGGAAAATGCCTCTGCAGATTCAGCCAGAGACACGCGCACCCCGCTTGCGCGCAGCGCTGCAATTAATTGTAAGATGCGGGTTTCCATAATCCATGTTCCTCTATTTAATTACCAGCAAATCTTCCGAACTCATCTGGCTTGCCGCGCGAAACTGAAGGATTGATTAATTGCCTGCGTGCTTTCTGCAGGTCCGCTTCATGTTTGACCAGCACAGAAAGGGTATCTTCCAATGTTGCCCGGTCGAGACTTTTTGCATTGAGGGCGACCAGGGCATTTGCCCAGTCCAGAGTTTCACTGATCGAAGGCGATTTGCGCATGTCGGTATTGCGCAATTTCTGCACGAATTCCACTGCCTGCTGCGCCAGTTTTGGATTCAGGTCCGGAACCTTGAGGCGCACAACTGCAAGCTCTTCCTGGATAGTTGGGTAATCAATAAATAGATACAGACAGCGCCGCTTCAAGGCTTCCGATAATTCACGGGTGTTGTTCGAGGTCAGGACAACAAATGGTTTGTGCTTTGCAGTCAATGTCCCCAACTCCGGGACCGAGACCTGGAAGTCACTCAATACCTCGAGCAGGAACGCTTCGAATTCAGCATCGGCGCGGTCGATTTCATCGATAAGCAGAACAGTGGGTTCATCGCACAAAATAGCTTTCAAAAGTGGACGCTGCAAAAGAAAGCGATTCGAAAAGAAGACATCTTCCTCGCCGGCAAGCCTATCCGCGGCTTCGGCGAGCGAGTCTGCTTTCCCCAAAGTGTCATTCAATTTGTCACGAAGAAGCTGGGTGTATAGTAATTGCTTTGAATATTCCCACTCGTACAATGCCTTGGATTCATCCAGGCCTTCATAACATTGCAGGCGGATCAGTTCACGGCCCGTGGCGCCGGCGATCGCTTTGGCAAGCTCTGTTTTACCCACGCCCGCCGGTCCCTCAGTGAGAAGCGGCTTGCCCAGTTTCTGAGAAAGATAAACAATTGTCGCAATCTCATCTGAGGCGATATATTTTTGTTCATTTAAAGAGGTTTTTACTTTGCCGGTCGATTCAAAAGGATTTTTCATTTGTCACCTGTAATTCAAATAGTATAACCATTTTAAGTATATCGGAATTAATGAGATATGAGTGTAGGGTACTTTCTACGTTTTTAATCCCAAACTGCAATATAGAAAGAAGCTGCAATCCGATGCTTTGAGATATTTAAATTTGACCACCACGAACAGTATCCGTCAATCTGAGTTGCATTGAGCTGCTTGATATGCCTTGTCTGAAAAACATATTTGTCTGACCATCCTGGGGCTATGGAAAAATGAGTAGGTTTACCACTGAATAATACGAGGAAAGGCGGATATTTGAGACAAGACCGGCTGCGGAGATTACCGAAAATTCCTATGCTATGATTGAGCGGTTTCTGGACGGAGCAGTTCAAACTTCAGCAATTGTGGCATCCATTAATTCATGAGATTTAAAGCCGATCTGACTTTATTGTTCGTTGCATTTATCTGGGGCTCAGCCTTTGTTGCCCAGCGTGCGGCCGGGCAGATGGGCAGTGTTTACCTCTTCAACGGAGCCAGATACCTGCTTGCCGCGCTGTTTGTGCTGCCTTTTGTCCTCAAAGCACGGCGGGCTGAGAACAGACCCACCTCGACATCTCGTGACCAGTACAAATGGATGATCATTGCGGGAGTTTTTTTGTTCATGGGGAGTGCTTTACAACAGGCTGGGCTGGTGTATACGACTGCTGGCAATGCCGGCTTCATCACCAGTCTTTATGTGGTACTTGTCCCAATTGTATTGTTCCTTTTCTGGAGAGAGAAATTTCACTGGCTGGCTATCTTTGCCGCGGGACTGGCCGGGGTAGGCGCGTTCCTCCTTTCGACCGGAGGCAGCTTTATCATCCAGAAGGGGGACGCGCTGGAGTTGGCTGGCGCGCTATTCTGGACATTCCACGTCATCATACTGGGGAAGTACACTGCCCGCTTTGAGTCCATGTCCTTTTCGGTGGGTCAGCTTGTGGTGTGTGGGAGCATCAGCCTGCTGATCGGTCTGTTCGTCGAGCCGGCGCTGACGATGAATGGTCCGATGTTGTTCGCGATTGCCTACACAGCTCTTTTCTCGCTCGGGTTGTGTTACACACTCCAGATTTGGGCGCAAAGGCAAACTCCTCCGGCCGACGCAGCCTTACTCCTAAGCCTTGAATCCGTGTTCGCGGTTTTATCGGGCTGGCTCCTGCTGGATGAGACATTAACGGCTATTCAGTTGTTTGGCTGCCTTCTGATTTTCGTCGCTGTCCTGCTTTCGCAACTCAGGGAATGGAGCCTCCGGGGTACAATTGACCGTGACCATCTCATCGAGGGACGATGACTGCCAAAGTGATTTTGAACCCCTACTCTAACCGCTGGAACTCACAGAAGCGCTGGCCTGAAGCTGAAGCGGCATTGAAGGCGGCAGGCGTGGATTTTGAGCTGGCGGTCTCCAATTCGAAAGGGGAAATTATCCAGTTGGCGGCACAGGCGGCTCGTGAGAAGTGTTCGCCGATCATCATCGCAGGCGGAGATGGATCGATCGGAGATGCTGCCAACGGTCTGGCGCGAGCAGCCCAATCAGAAACCGAGACATTGGGTCCATTAGGGATCATGCCTTTAGGTTCGGCAAATGACCTGGTATATGTCCTGGGCTTGTCCACTGATATTCATGAGGCGGCGAAAGTGATCGCCCGCGGAAAGACCAGGGCAATGGACTTGGGTGTGCTGAATGGTCATTATTTTATAAATAATTCTGCCGCGGGGTTGGAGCCTTATGTGACGATCAAGCATGAAAAAATCCATGCAATCAAAGGCATGGTGCGGTATCTGGTTGCGGCGGTGCAGGGCATCATGGATAAACCGGAATGGCAGGGCGTGATCAAATGGGACGATGGAGAATATAAGGGTCCGCTCTCTCTGGTTTCTATAGGCAATGGTCGGAGGACGGGTGGCTTCTTCATGACCCCGCATGCCGATCCATTTGACGGGAAGTTAACTCTGGCCTTTGGGTATCGGGCTACGCGTTTGGGATTGTTCCAGGCATTGCCGCACGCATTTAATGAGGACAAAGGAAATTATGTTGAAATGGATGGGATGCATGAGCTCCACGCCACACGCGTTTCCATTCATCTCGATAAATCTTCGCCTGCCCATACTGACGGGGAACTCCTGCCTGAATGGGTGCAGGATTTTGAATACGAAATACAACCCAAACGCATCAATGTGATTGTATCCTGATATGCCGACTGAGTTTTCATTCAAGCCTCTCAAACGAAATCTGTGGACGGACCTGGAAGAGTTATTCGGTCCGCGCGGCGCATGTGCCGGCTGCTGGTGTATGTATTGGAAGCTGCGTGGAAAAGCGTACGAGGAGGCCAGAGAATTTGAAACGCGGCAGATGCACAAGTCCATTGTGGATTCGGGCGTGGCAACCGGCATGCTGGCGTATCTGCACGGTGAAGTGGTCGGCTGGGTGGCGGTGGAGCCGCGTTCAGCCTATCCCAGGCTGGCGCATTCCCGAATCCTCAAGCCAGTGGATGAGCAGTCGGTCTGGTCGATGACCTGTTTCTTTGTGGCGAAACGATTTCGCAAACAGGGCATCACAGTCGAATTGTTGAAAGCCGCGGTCGATCACGTTCGGATGCAGGGTGGCAGAATCGTGGAGGGCTATCCAGTAGACGCACAGACTGATCTGCCGGCTCCGTTCATCTATACAGGGACCGCGTCCGCGTTCCAGCAGGCAGGCTTTCAGGAAGTCGCGCGCCGCGCGCCTACGCGTCCGATATTCCGTTATATCATCGAATAACAGATGGCATTCAAAGATATCCGCAAATCTCGGAAGTGGTTAAGTCCACAGGAGATTCGCATCATCGCCGCCTTTTTGATCATCCTCGTCGCGTTGCTGGCATTGAACGTTTATTTGGCGCGTACCCTGCCAGGCGGTGAATGGCTCTTTATGCGCTGGAATGCTGTCCATGCTTTTCTGGGTGAGGGGGCCGAAACATCCGGTGGACTAAGAGGCTGGCGCTCGATGCCGGAGGGTGATGCGGTTTTGCAGGAGGCGGAATCCAACATTTATGGTGGGAGCATCGCCCGGCGGGTTCAGCAAATTGTCTACGACCGCATTGCCTTTGCTGACGAATACAAATATATTCTCAGCGATCCGTTTTATATCCTTTTGTTATACACACCTCTGGGGGTTTTCCAGAACTTCCCACTTACGCGCGGTATCTGGATGTTGGTTGCTGAAATTGCACTGTTCATGAGTGTTTTATTTTCCCATCGTCTCTCCGAATGGGACCCGCCGCTTGGCTTGAACCTCATCTTGATATCCTTTGGGCTGCTCAGTTTCTTCAGTCTCAACGCGCTGGTCACGTCTTCTCCAGCCATATTTTTAAATTTTCTGTTTATTGGAATTCTGCTCGCCCTGCGATCGTCTTCGGATGAGCTGGCAGGCGCGTTGCTGGCACTCGCTGCCTATCAATGGGAGGTGGGTGGTCTATTTTATTTGTGTATCCTTATCTACGTCCTTGCCAACCGAAGATGGGGAGTGCTGGCGGGATTAGGCATGGCGCTTGTTGTTTTGTTATTCGTATCTTTCCTGATCGATTCCAGTTGGGGTCTTCCCTACATTCGAGCTGTTCTCTCCAACCTGCTTCAGGGGACACAGTTGGATGCGGGGAACGTCCTGGCTGGATGGTTTCCCGAAATTCCCTTTCCAATTGGAAGAGTGGTTTCCATACTTTTGATCGCTGTCGTCTTCTTCGAATCACTTTGGGCTGTGAATGCTCCATTTCGCCGCGTTGTCTGGGTGGCGTCCCTGGCACTGGCAGCGATGCCGCTGGCCGGGCTTGCGATCTTTCCCTCCAATTATGTTGTTCTGATCCTGCCTCTGGTCCTGGTGATCTCGCTGATCTGGGAACGCTGGCTGCGCAGGCGTTTTATCGTTGTTGTCCTCATATTGTTTGCGGCTTTCCTCGTTCCTTACTATCTGTATTTCGAGACGGTCCTTGTCTATACTCCGTTTTATACTGAGCTGCTCACCGTGCTTCCATCGGTTGTAATGATCATTGCGTTGTATTGGATGCGCTGGTGGGTTATCCATTCGCCGCGCATCTGGGCAGACCGGATTGGAAATCGCAGATGAACTTGCGCCATTACATCATTCTTTTCATTCTTGGGCTGATCGTCCCATTTGGAATATCCCGTTTTCAGTCGCTGCCCGGCTACATGGACGCCGACTATTATTTTGTCGGAGGCGTTCAGCTTGCGGAGGGTAAGGGTTTCACCGAGCCTTACCTTTGGAATTATTTGGACGATCCAGAGGGTCTGCCTCACCCTTCGCACACCTATTGGATGCCTTTGGCCTCGATCGTTTCCGCCATTGGGATGTGGATCGCGGGTCAGTCCACCTACGCGGCTGGAAGCGCAGCGTTTATCCTACTTTCAGCTTTTGTCCCCGTCCTGACAGGGACTCTTGCCTACAGCGTTACCCGCCAGACGCGGCTGGCAATGGTTTCCGGTTTATTGTCAATTTTCTCGCTTTATTATGCTCCTTTCATGCCGGTACCAGATAATTATGTGCTGTACATGTTATTCGGGGGAACATTCCTCCTGCTTGCTCCTCGCCAGGAAAAATGGATTCCTCTCGCCCTGGGCGCATTGGCTGGCTTGCTGACGCTTGCCCGCAGTGATGGCCTACTCTGGCTTGGGCTGGCGGGCTTGACTGTCATGTGGAAATCCTCTGCGAAAGAACATAGCTCGAGGACGACTTTCAGTGAGTGGTTTA
>DATFET010000501.1:0-3269 GCA_035250835.1 Anaerolineales bacterium | reverse complement strand
ATTGGTGATGTGGGTGATCGTCTTGTTAGCCTATGGCTGTCCGGTGCAGGCGATCGTCAAAGCCTTTGGGCTGGATGAACGAACGGTTGGTGATTGGCACAGACGAGCCGGTCAGCATTGTCAGCGAGTGCATGAACATCTGGTCGAAAGCAGTCAGCATGATTTGGAGCAAGTGCAAGCCGATGAGATCAAAGTCAGAACCCAGAAAGGCACGTTCTGGATGGCATTAGCGATCTGGGTGCCCACCCGTCTGTGGATGGGCGGGGTGGTGAGCCCCAAACGTGATCTGGATTTGATCCAAGCCTTAGCAGACCAGGTACGGAGCCTGGCTTTATGCCGTCCGCTGTTGTTGGCGGTGGACGGGTTAGCCAGTTACGTCAGCGCTTTTCGGCATGCGTTTCGGAGCAAGTTCCCTCGAGTGGAGGGAGAAACCGGACGCTGCAAGATGGTTGCCTGGCCGGATATCGTAATTGTGCAAGTAGTCAAACAACGAGTGGAAGGCGTGTTGAATATAGAGCGACGGATTGTGCAAGGAGCGCCAGACATGGTTGAACGTCTGATCCAAACGACGCAAGGCAGAGGCGTCATCAACACGGCGTTCATTGAACGTCTCAATGCGACCTTTCGCCAGCGCATCAGTTCCTTGACCCGCCGTACTCGTACCCTCGCCCAACGAGCCGAGACGTTGGTGTCTGGCATGTATATCGTTGGTTGCTTCTACAATTTCTGCGACTTTCACCACAGCCTGCGTTTGAAACTGTCGGTTGGTTCTTTCGGTTATCGCTGGGTTCAACGAACTCCTGCCATTGCCTCGGGACTGACCGACCACCCATGGACACCTGTCGAGTTGTTCAACTTCAAAGTCCCACCGCCTCGTTGGGAAATCCCCAAACAGCGCGGTCGACCTTCGACGGCCATGCTTCGATTGGCTCACCAATGGGCCGCGTGACCACGCTTAAGTGCGGTGACACCGGACAATGCCGCATGGTAAAATTTTGCCAATTGTCCGACGAAGTACTGAGCAGATTTGAGGAGGCGCGTGTGAAGGAACTCGAGGAACGCATCCTGCGGGATGGCAGGGTTCTGGGCGGAGGAATTTTGAAGGTGGACAGCTTCGTCAATCATCAAGTCGACCCGCTATTAATGAACATCTGCGGAAGGGAGTTTGCCAGACTCTTCGCCCCGGTCGGCGCGACCAAGGTGCTGACTGCTGAGATCTCGGGCATTGCTCCCGCTCTGACGACCGCCATCCATCTTGGGCTGCCGGTCGTATACGCGCGCAAGACCAAGCCGATCACCATGCCCGACCAGGTGTACCTGACCCTGGCTCCCTCTCACACCAAGGGACGCATGGTGGAGCTGATTGTCTCGCCTGAATACCTGGCGAACGGCGAGAAGGTCTTGATCATCGACGACTTCCTCGCCAGCGGACAGACCATCCTCGGCCTGGCCCGCCTGGCGGAAGCATCCGGGTCAAGGATCGTGGGTATCGGCGCGTTGATCGAAAAGGTCTTCGAAGGTGGGCGGGATGCGCTTAAGTCACTCAATGTGCCAATCCGTTCGCTGGCCTGTATCACCGCGATGGACGGCGAAAAGGTTGTGTTTGGAGAACCGAACTAGCGTTCAAAGGTTGACAGGTTCGAATGTTGGAAGGTCGATGTGCAGAGATGGATATGGCATCCGTGGGTCAGGCATTCGATCGGCTGGGTCTTTGAGCACATGAGTTTTGTCATTCCCGTTCAACGACTGCGCGAGACAGAAACGTTGTTGGCGTTTCATCATCCGAAGCCATCCTATCCATTCCATGTGCTGCTTGTGCCGAAAAATTCCGTCCCTACTTTAAAAGAGTTCAATGCAAATGACTCTGCCTTTCTCACCGATCTGTATTCCACCGTTCAGAGCCTTGTGGAGGAATTTCACCTTTCCGCCTATCGATTGATCGTGAACGGCGGCGAGTATCAGGATTTTCCGCAGTTGCATTTTCATCTCATTTCGGAGGTTGAAGGTCAAAGGTTTAAGGTTTAATGTCAACCTTTGACCTTCAACCTTAAACCAGATCTTTTTATGGACTCGATCGCCATCCTCGATTTTGGTTCACAGTATGCGCAGATCATCGCGCGGCGTGTACGCGAGGCACAGGTCTATTGCGAGCTGTTCCCCTGGGACGCTCCGATGGAAAAAATCCTGTCCATCGCGCCGAAGGGCTTTATCCTCTCGGGTGGACCAAAATCTGTTTATGAAGAGAACGCGCCCTATATTCAAGACTTTATCTTCAAAACGGGACTTCCCATCCTTGGGATATGTTATGGGATGCAGGCGCTGACCCACGCGCTGGGCGGACAGGTGGATCCCTCTGCTCAGCGTGAATACGGACCCGCCGAGATCGAATCCCTGACATCAACTCCGCTACTAATTGATCTCTCGCGTGTATGGATGTCGCATGGCGACCGCATCACGAGCCTACCCGAGGGATTCATCGCGCTGGCAAGCAGCGGCAGCAGTCCCTTTGCGGCGATGGGCGATATGGAGCGAAAATATTTTGGTGTGCAGTTCCATCCCGAAGTGCATCACACACCAAATGGGGAAAGATTATTACAACATTTCGTGGTTGATATTTGCGAAGTCAAACGTGAATGGACTCCCAACTTCATCATCGCTGAGGCCGTGGATCGGATTCGTAAACAGGTGGGAGGAGAACGAGTGCTGGCTGCAGTCTCAGGCGGTGTGGATTCGTCGGTCGCGGCGGCGCTGGTCCATGAGGCGGTTGGAGATCAACTGGTGGCAGTCTTCGTGGATACGGGACTGCTGCGCACGAATGAGGGAGAGCAGGTCGCTGCGGCGTTTCGGGATCATTTGCACTCCGAATTAATTACGGTGGACGCCAGTGAAGAGTTTTTATCCGCCCTTGCAGGCGTGATCGAGCCTGAGCAGAAGCGCAGGATCGTCGGCGAGAAGTTCATCCGTGTGTTCGAAGCCCAGGCCAGGCAGCTCGGTCAGCCGAAATTCCTGGTGCAAGGGACGATCTATCCCGATGTGGTGGAATCATCAGCCGCGGATAGAAATAAAGCAGAGAAGATCAAAACTCATCATAATGTCGGCGGGCTGCCTGAAGATATGCAGTTCGAGCTTGTCGAGCCGTTGAGATATTTATTCAAGGATGAAGTGCGCGCGGTCGGGGAAGCGCTGGGGCTGCCAGAGTCGCTGGTTTGGCGGCAGCCGTTTCCGGGTCCCGGCCTGACCGTGCGCTGTCTCGGGGAGGTGACCCGCGA
>DATFET010000494.1:0-6510 GCA_035250835.1 Anaerolineales bacterium | reverse complement strand
CGCTGGCAATCGTGACAAGGATCTGCAGGTCCGGGACGCGCTGCATGAATACCTCCAGGCTGCGCGACCAGCAATTGAACTCAGCATCCGCATCCGTCATGAATTCCGGGTCGGCTTCGATATCGCCTCGCGGAAAGATCAGGAGTGCGCCTCCCTGCCTGAGGTGGCGAATTGAATTACGGATGGCTTGCACTCGTCCCATCATATCGTCATTGGGTGCGTAGATGGCATGCTGGCTTACATGCGGCAGGTGCTCGAAAAATGGAATACCACCGATGATTACCTTATAGTCCGGGCGATCCACATGGGCGGTTATAACGACCGAATCAATGGAGGCAGGGTGGTTAGAGGCAATCACAAGGGACCCATAGGGCGGGATGTTCTCAACGCCCTGAGCCTTGTAGGATTTAACGAAGCGTGGCAGGGTTAAGCGTGCCCCTGCAGCTGCCCCCCTTTCTGCAACGGCACAGTCTACTTCCAACCCTACTCCTGCTGCGGCATATGCGGCTTTGCCAAAGATTAATTGAATCATTCTGCGTGTTACTCGTGTTGGGGGAAAGGCAAGAGCAGCCATCATTTCATTAATTAAGATGTCTGTTAATTCCTTATTTTGCCTTTGATCCATGCAACGTTCTCCTATGTTATTTGGCTATACCAAGTATAATGCAGCCAACTTCTGGTTCATACTGGAGAGAGAATATGAAGTTGAGCGGTCACGCTGCGGGTGGTGTCATAATAACACGAATTCTTTTTAAGGTTTTAAAACCCCAATCGAGTTATGAACGTTTATACTTTTTAATTAGCGGGGGCATAGCTGGAACCATGCCTGATTGGGATGGGCTTGTTTATATAATAAAGAAAAAGAAGCTCAAGATCGAGTCGGATTTCAGACACCATACATGGATCACACACACTTTTGTATTTCACCTGACAATAAGTGGAATGCTATACTTAATTGGAAAATTATTACAAAGTAATGCATTTAAGCAGAAAGCACTGATTGTTGGAGCTAGTACGTCAGTCCACCTTATACAAGATACAATCGGCACTGGCGATGGCATAATGCTGTTCTATCCTGTTACAAAACATATGTATGGAATAGGATTATCTGGCCTGCATGGAAATGAATGGGCAGCTGATTATGTCAAACGACCTATATATAATGTGGAACGTAGCCTAAAAATCATTGCTTTGGTAATTGTTGTAATGGAGGCCCTTAAGCTAGTTAAACAAAAACTGCGATAAAGTCTATTAGCATTTATGTTAAGCATACAAAGCTCTGATTTGATAATCGATATATTTTACTGGATAGTAGTTATTTACTATTCAATATATGTCACTGTAGGTGTTCTTATTTTGATTAAGCAGGCAGTAGTCAAAGTCGCTTTTTGGTTTCGGGATAAAAGGTGGAGAATTAGAAATCGAAGTAGAAATAAGAAGAGGAAAAAATTTGCTGAGTTATTTGAAGTTAGTACGGTCTTTAATGATATTCTGGCCATACTTTCTCTTGTAACCTCATTTTATATCTTGTCTGTTATCCCAATTTCAAGGAATACTCAATGGTTAGCAACTCCTTTTATAGCAATGATAATTCCATACGCCTGGGGGTTTTATCGCGCCACAGGTGTTGGGCTAAGAGGGGGAGTTATTGGCGCAGTTATAGGCTCTCACTATTTGGCCCAAACAGACCTTATTACCCCATGGAATGAAAAAATACCTTATTTAATAGTTATTGCGATGGTAGCAAATGCTAGTGGGTGGTTAGGAGGATTTCTCGGTCGAGGACAACTAAAGGAAGCAATTGCGCTAAATCTGTATGATCTGGCTTTAAATAAGAGTGGTAACGAAATTGAAAAACTTATTGCAGGAATTAGTGGTGTAATAGATGGGACATACTCCAAATTAAAAGGTGAAATTCGAACAGGTGATAATAAGTTAAATGCAATCGTTGCTCAACTTTCAGAAGAGAATCGTGCATCACTAGTTTCATTTTCTAGTCAAGCAGATTGGAAAAAGGTTTATCGCCCTCAATTAATCGCACTGGGTTGGTTATTTTCAACAACTGATGTAAGCCATAGTGCAGACGAGGTATTTGATAGTATTTCTAATTTTTTCCGATTTACTACAACAGAAGTAATAATTTCTTATGTTCGAGAGCCACTTGATGTTAATAATATCGGAAGAATCCGAATAATTGTTAAGACCTTCAAGCAAACACCATCCATAATTTGGGTAGATAAAGATATACATGAACTATCTGATCAGTTAGACCAAGAGATTCGATCCGTTCTAAATCAGCATAACAATAAAGCACGACCCTATTGGGAGGTTATTTATTCATCATCATTAATCTTGCGGCAATGGAGAGAAAAACCAACTTTAGAGCAATATGCCAAAAATACATTTGCGGTCACAAATCCAATAGACCTTATATCAAAAAGCCAATTATATTCACCAGGATTGCTACCAAGTTATAACAACTTCATTGAATACCTAATAGGAGTGCCATCATTTTTTGACAAAATAAGAGGACAGTTATATGCTTTCTTTGCCTTTCTAATAGGACAGATTCTGCTTGGAATCTTCATCAATTGGGCTTCTGTGGGGTTAGGACCATAAAATATTACTTGCAAATTAATACTTTAGGGGTGTTTCTGGAACAAAAACCAGGCGGATGACCGGCTGCGCGTGCTATCATGGCCATCACGGCGGGAGACGAGAGTCAACTGGGAGGTGATGCGGCGGATATCCACCTCGAGCAGTCCCTTCCCTGTGTGATCCGAATCGGCTCTGCAGAATCCGTACATGAGCCATTGTCCGCCTGGGGCCAGAATGCGATTCAGTTGTTCCAGATATTTGGCTTGATCGTTCTGCGCGAGGCTGTGAAAACACCCGATATCCAGTGCCAGATCGAACGGTCCTCGGATGCCGCGCAGTTTGGTCGCGTCTTTAACGGATAGCTCCGCCTGCACACCTGCACTCTTTAATTTTCGCCTCGCCAGGTGGATGGCACGCGGTGCGAAGTCCACACCGCTAACATTCCAGCCTGCGCGGGCGAGAGTAATAAGATTGGTCCCCGTGCCGCAGCCAAGGTCGATGGCGCGGCCCGCGGGCTGGCTTTGGATGAATTCAAATAGTTCAGGTGGACTGATGCCCGTATCCCACGGCGGCTGACGAAAATACCAGTAATGAAAAGACAGGCGTCGCAATAATTTTTGCACGTTTAACGAAAATCAGTACTTTACGGTGGTGTAGAGGATACGGACTGCCCCTGGTTGTTTCCGGTTGCTCAGTGTGTATTTTTGCGGAGGTGAAACCACCAAGGGCCTCACTTTGACAATTCAGTGGAGTTCTTTTACAATCACGGCGCTGGTTTTATAACCTACATTAATAGGAAAGGTTTTTCCATGAAAGAGTATACCACCGAGTTTCTTCGCAACATCGCTCTGGTCTCGCATGGAGGCGCGGGGAAAACGATGCTGGCGGAGGCATTCCTGCACGCAACGGGAGCGACCACCCGTCTGGGCAAGGTTGAGGATAGTACCACCGTCTCAGACTATGACGAGGAAGAGCATCGTCGAAAAATTTCCATCTACTCCAGCGTACTCCCAATCGAGCACCGTGACCACAAGATCAATCTCATCGACGCGCCCGGCTACACCGATTTCGTGGGTGAGACAGTCTCTGCCCTGAGTGTTGCCGATGGCGCGATCATTCTGGTGGATGCTGTTGCCGGCGTGGAAGTAGGTACAGAGATCGCCTGGCGCTATGCAGAAGAATTCAAACTGCCGCGTTTCTTTGTGATCAACAAAATGGACCGTGACAACGCCGACTTTGAAAAGACCTATGCCGCCGTGGAGGAGTTCGTACGCGCGCATGGCAAGCGCGCCATCAAAGTCCATCTGCCTATCGGCGAGAAGCAGAGCTTCAAGGGTGTTGTGGATATCATCGGCATGAAGGCTTACATGGGCGACGGCAAAACCACAGCCGAGATCCCAGCCGAGCTCAAGGAAGAGGCGGATGCCGCTCACTTCACGATTGTGGAGGCGGCAGCCGAGGGCGAAGATGAATTGATGGAAAAATATCTCGAGAACGGTTCCCTCTCGGACGAAGAGATGGTGCGCGGTCTCGAGGATGTGGTCTACGCTGGTATTTTTGTCCCGATCTTCTGCGCGGCAGGTGGGCGCGAGATCGGCTCGATCGCCCTGCTCAATGACATCATCGACCTGATGCCCTCTCCGCTGAATGCACCCGTACGCGTTGCCCAGGGCAAAGATGGAGAAGAGAAGCTAACCCCTTCCAATACTGCGCCATTGGCTGCCTATGTGTGGAAGACCACCGCCGATCCGTTCGTCGGAAAGATGACCTACTTCCGGGTATTTTCCGGCACCCTACAGGCGGATGCACGTGTCTGGAACCAGAGCAAGAACACTGAAGAGCGCATGTCCGGCCTGCATTTCCAGCGCGGTAAGGAACAGATCGCCGCGAAGGTTGTCCACGCCGGCGATATTGCCTCGGTCTCGAAATTGACCGTCACCTCGACAGGCGATACCTTCTGCGACAAGGGACATCCGCTCACTATCGAAAAACCGAATTTCCCCGCTGCACTGTACCGTGTGGCGATCACGCCCAAGACCCAGGCAGATGCGGCCAAGATCTCGCCGGCCCTCACCCGCCTGTGCGAAGAAGATATGACCCTCACCTGGTACAACGATTCCATCACCCATGAAACTGTTTTGCAGGGCATGGGTGACCAGCACATTGATGTCGCGGTCAACCGGGCCCATACCAAGTTCCAGGTGGGCTTGAGCATCCAGCAGCCAAAGATCCCCTATCGTGAAGGCATCACACGCAAGGCAGCCGCCCAATATCGCCACAAGAAACAGACCGGCGGGGCAGGCCAGTTCGGTGAAGTCCATCTACGCATCGAGCCCCTCCCGGAATCCGATTTCGAGTTCACGGATGAGTTGGTCGGCATGAACCTGTCCCGCTCATACCTGCCTCCCATTGAAAAGGGTATCAAAGCCACCATGGAGCGCGGCGCGTTCGCAGGCTATCCGATGAGCAATGTAAAGGTCATCGTCTACGATGGCAAGGAGCATGAAGTCGACTCCAAGCCGGTCGCCTTTGAAATCGCCGGGCGCGAGGCCTTCAAGCTGGCAGTTCAGGAAGCAGGTCCGGTGCTGTTCGAGCCGATCATGAGTGTGCGCGTCACGGTCCCGGATGCGAACATGGGCGATGTGATGAGCGATCTCAACACCCGCCGCGGACGTGTCCAGGGCACAGAATCGGAACGCGGGAATACGGTGATCATCGCTCATGTCCCCATGTCTGAAATGACCCGTTACACCACCCAGCTCCGCTCGATCACAGGCGGACGCGGCTACTTCACCATGGAATTCGATCACTACGATGTCGTCCCCACCCACATCGCGGGCAACATCATCGAAGCCCATAAGAAAGAAATGGAAGCAAAGAAGGAAGAATAACTTTCTGTCTCTGCGAGCCTCGCGCTGAGCGGAATGACGAGCACAGCGAGGAATGTAGACGAAGCATAGGTGAAGCAATCTCCTCGATTTTTCGGGGAGATTTTTTGTTAGAATATATTTATGCCAACTGTCCACTTCCCGCATGTCATGAAATATTATGTGGACAATCAGACTGAGTTTTTTCTCCCTGCTTCGAATGTCCAGGATTTGATCGGGAAAGTCATTGAGAAGTATCCATCCATTCAATTTCATCTGGTTGATTCTAATGGAAACCTTCGCAGGCATTTCAACATCTTCGTCAACGGCACCCATATCCGCGACCTGGATGGGATGGAAACCGAACTCAGGGAAGAGGACAAAGTCATCTTGATGGCCTCCGCCGCCGGGGGATAGAATGTTGTCATTGCGAGGAGGGTTGGGACGCGTAGCGCCGAAATCCCGACGAAGCAGTCTCATGTCTCAATGTTACTTCTGTTTGAGGAAGAACCCTGATAATGAGGAGATGGCTTGCCAAAGGCACGCTACGCGGTCGTCGCTCCTCGCAATGACAGGCGATAATTATTAACTTGACAATTCAGGTAAGAACTGTAAAATACCTGTCATCTTACTCGATGAACATGAAAACTCTCATTTATTGCTTGTGTATACGGCGGGGCTCGTAGCCACCGCCTGAGAACCCCGCAGTCAACGGCTTCCCCATTCGGGGACTGCGCAGACGGTTGGACGACCCCCGCTTGCAAGGAATTGCAAATGTGGCGTTGGTTCGCCGTCTTTTTGTTTGCCCGTTGACTGCTTTTATTTTACGAAGTGCCGCAAAAAGCCCAAAGATTCGAATGCTTGCTGATCCATGCCTGAAGCAGCAGGAACGATATGACTGTATTTGACTATAAAACCCATCAACCCAACCTGGACTCTATAGGGGATTTAACCACCCACGTCGGGAATACGCCTCTCCTCCCGCTTCGCAGGCTTAGCCGGGACATTTCTCCGCGGGTAAGAGTCTTTGCCAAAGCTGAATGGT
>DATFET010000492.1:0-15596 GCA_035250835.1 Anaerolineales bacterium | reverse complement strand
CTCCTACACTTCTGCCTCCCACGGTCACCGCAACGCCGGTCAGCGGGACCACTGAAGTCTGCGTGCTGCTCTTTGACGATGTCAACGGCGACGCGCTGCGCCAGGAGACCGAATTCGGCATAGATGGCGGGGCGGTCAGTCTCACCAATTTGAACGGTTCCTACTCCCAGACTCAAAACACCACCTCGGCAATAGACCCGGATTTACTGGAGCCGGTCCGCTCCTGTTTCCTGGACGTGCCCCCAGGTCAGTATAATGTCAGTATCGCGGTGCCAGATCAATACAACGCCACCATGTTATTAAGCTACGACCTGGCAGTCAAAGCCGGCGACCGTGCCTCGATCGATTTTGGCGCCCAGGCCAAAACGGTGACCGTCAGTGACACGGCGGATGTCCAGGAAGGGGGCAGGTCATCGGTGCTGGGAATTTTTGGACTTCTGCTCCTGCTCGGGGGAATAGGGCTGGGATATTATGCATATCGGTCCAGCCAGCCCAGGAGCAAACTCAAAGGAAGCCCGCTTTCGAAGCGAGAATGAACAACAGACCGCCGAAATCCGGCGGTCTGTTGTTATCCCATCGGGTACTTCATTCTCTTTCCCCCGATCAAATGGACATGCAAATGAAAGACCGTCTGCCCACCGTTCGAGCCGCTGTTCGCGATGATGCGGTATCCGCCTGCTGAAATTCCCTCCTGTTCGGCAAGTTTGCGCGCCACGCTAAAGATATGTCCAATCAGCGGTTCATCCTCAGACTCGAGAGTATTCACCGACTCGATATGCCGGTTCGGGACGATCAGAATGTGGGTCGGTGCGACCGGGTGGATATCATGGAACGCAGTCACCTGTTCATCGCGGTGGACAATTTCCGCCCCGGCTCCAGTTGAAACAATTTTACAAAAAATACAATCATGGGACATTTGATACATCATCCTGGAAAAGCGGGATGCAAGGTGGATGAAAAAAGCCTTGACTGCCATCTGCCACGGATTGTAGTCGAATTTGGGAGATCCGAGGCCTACCTGACCGGCGCGACAATGGTACATATGTATAGTATTAGAAATATCTCACCAGGACGGGTCGTCTTTTTAAATGGCGATATAATGTCGCGCGAAGGAAAATCTTATGAACGAGACAGTTTTAACCTGGATTGTGTTTATCCTTGCGTTTGGCGGCATGGTCCTGATCCACGAATTGGGACATTATATTGCAGCGCGCATGTCCAATGTCGAGGTGGAGGAATTTGGCATTGGTCTGCCTACACCTGGCGCTTTAACACTCTGGATTAATAAAGGTTATTTGGTACTGAAAAGCGGCAAAAGAGTGGAAGTCCCTTTTAACTTCAGGCTGCCACTTAATTCCAGTGATCTGACAGGCAGGCAGACCAGCCTTACTGTTGATCAGGTTGAGGGACTATGGGTACTGCGTTCCATGGAGGTGGTGATCGTCGAAGAATCCCGTCAATCCAGCACGCGACCCCTCGAAGCCGATCATATTTACGTGGACCAAACAGGCGCAGTGGCACATCAGCAGGAGGAAGCTCGGCAGCCCTCCAAAAAGATCCTAAAAGCCGGAAAAAAACGGGGTGAGATGGAGTTGCAGGATACCATCCTTGAAGTCCATCCCGGCACGCGTTTCACCCTCAACTGGCTTCCACTGGGTGGCTTTGTCCGGCCAAAGGGTGAAAATGATCCAAATGTTCCCGGAGGGCTTGCCGCAGCAAGTCCGTGGAAAAGGCTGTTCGTACTGGTTTCAGGTCCGATGATGAACCTGCTGACTGCCGTCGTCATCTATGCCATTATCTTTAGTCGGGTCGGCGTCCCGGATACGAGCCGTGTCCTGGTCGCGTCTGTTTCGCCGGAGAGCCCGGCTGCGGCAGCAGGTTTTCAGGATGGAGATATTTTTTTAAACGGCAATGGTCAGCCCATCAGAAGTTATGATGAGCTGCGCGTCATCGTTGATGGGAATATAGACCAGCCCGTCGAATTCCTCATTCAACGCGGCGGCGAACAAGTGGAACTGACTGCCATCCCGCGAATGAACGATATCGAGAAACGTGCCATGATCGGCGTAGGGCTCGGTGTCCCGTTCAAACAAACCACTTCATGGACCGAAACGCTTGGCCTGGGTGCCCGTTACACCGGCTATACCATCCGGGCGCTCCTTTCCCTGCCAGCCCAGATGATCCGTGGCACGGCTGCCCCAGAAGCGGGGCGACTCATTGGCTTGAAAGGAATTTTCGACATCCTTGAACAAAGCGTCGCGCACGATGTGCAGGCAACCAACAATGCCAGCAGTGAGGGCGGTTTGGCGCCCGTCTCCACCGATCCGATCGACCAGCCTGTTCGCACGCTGGAACTGCTTGCCTCACTGAGCATCAGTCTCGGCGTCTTCAACCTGCTGCCCTTCCCTGCTCTGGACGGCGGCCGTATACTCTTTATCCTGCCTGAACTGATCTTCCGCCGCCGTGTCTCGCCACGGATCGAAAACCTGGTCCACGGCATGGGCATGGCTTTCCTGCTGCTGTTCATGCTTTATGTCAACTTGATGGATTTTATTAATCCGATTACGGTGACCATTCCCTAGATGAATACAGAACCTATTTCTTTCCAAAAAGTGCTGGACTCCCTGCGGTCTGCAAGCAGGGAGTTTCCTCGCCAATATCTGCAGGAATTTTCAGATATTGGAACTCTTGAGTTGAAAACTCTTCTGGATGCCTGGCCCCGCGTCAGCCTCAGCCGGAAGCTGACTCTGCTCGATGAGCTGGATGCCCTGGCTGAGAGCGACACGCTCGTCTCATTCGACGACTTTGCCAGCTCCCTGTTAACGGATCCTGATCCACAGGTGCGTACGCGCGCGATCCGTCTGCTCGATGAATCAGAGGATGTAAAGCTCATACCTTCCTATCTGGATATGCTCAAGAACGATCCAGATATCTCCGTCCGCGCCGAAGCAGCCAAAGCGCTTAACCTGTTTGTGGACCTGGGAGAACTGGAAGAGATTCCGGAAACCATCCATCGCCAGGTCGAGGACGCTCTCGTAACCTCCATCACCAGTGAGGATGACGTCCGCGTGCGCCGCGCTGCACTGGAATCTCTCGGCTACTCTTCGCGCCCGGAAGCAGCAACTCTTATCGAGGCTTCCTTCCAGCGTGAAGACCCGCACTGGCAGGTGAGTGCTCTGACTGCCATGGGCCGCTCTGCTGACGACCGCTGGACGGAGCAGGTCACACGTTCCCTCGTCAATGAAAACGATAATATCCGCAGGGCTGCGGTACAGGCTGCCGGCGAGCTTTCCCTCAAGTCCACGCGAACCCTGCTGCTGCGGATGCTGAGCGAAGAGGAGGATGGATCGGTCCTGAGCGCAATCATCTGGTCTCTTTCACAGATCGGCGGAGAGGATGTCCGAACGTATCTTGAAAATCTGCTCGACCAGCTCGATGATGAAGATGAAGAACAGATTGCCTTCCTGGAGGAAGCCCTCGATAACCTGGCCTTCACCGAAGACCTTGACCGCTTCGATTTGATGTCCTTTGACCCGGAGGATAAGCTGACTGAGCTTGAACAGGATGATGAGGAAAATTAAGTCAGGCCTGTAATCCCCGAGTTTTTGGAGTAGCCTTGCGTATATGTTTGCAAGGCTTTCTTTTTTATATGTCATTGCGAGGGCGACGCGTCCTGAGCGAAGCGCAGTCGAAGGACCGCCCGTGGCGATCTCGTAATTTCATAGAACACGCTCATCCCAGGACTGCAACACCTGCAAGTCTGCCTGATGCTGGTGAGAGTTATAATCCCTGTGACTTACCCATCGGGACATTTTCATGTCATTCTCCAGCCTCGCCTCCACCTTTGCCAATAACATCCTGCCCATCTTGCTCCTCAGCGGAGCAGGATTTGCGCTGGGAAAACTGCTCCACATCGACTCGCGCAGCCTCGGGCGTGTTGTGTTCTACGTCTTCAGCCCGCTGCTGATATTCGATTTGCTGCTCCAAAACCGCCTAAAAATAGACGAAGCGATCGGTGTGATCCTGCTGCCGATCTGTATCGTATCCATCATGGGATTGATCACATTCCTGCTGGGCAGGCTCTTCAAGCTGGAGCGTCCGGTACTGACATCCATCCTCATCACGACCATGTTCGCCAACACCGGCAATTATGGCCTGCCTCTGGTCGCTTTTGCGTTCGGTGATGAAGCGCTTTCGTATGCAGGCCTGTATTTTGTGACGACCACATTGCTCTTCTATACCATCGGCGTTCTGATTGCCTCACTCGGTCACATGAGCCTGAAAGACGCCGCGCTGGGCCTGTTCAAAATCCCCACCCTGTATGCGGTCCTGCTTGCCATCCTGATCAATATCTACAGTATCCAGATTCCCGCGCCCATCGAGCGGGCAGTGCAGCTCGCCGCAGGCGGGACCATCCCTCTCATGCTCATCCTGCTGGGTGTCGAGCTCACCCGCGTCCAGCTTGCGGGCAGTTCACGGGCCATGCAGATCAGCCTTCCCCTGCGCTTGCTGCTCTCGCCTCTGATCGGTTTGCTATTAGCCGCGCTCCTCGGGATCAGCGGTGCTGCCAGGCAGGGAAGTGTGACCGAATCAGCCATGCCGAGTATAGTCAGCGCGACCGTGCTGGCAACCGAATATCAACTGGATTCAAAACTGGTCACTGCCATCGTTTTCATCAGCACTTTGCTCAGCCCATTGACCTTGACACCCCTGCTTGTATTTTTGGGTCAGTAAAACGTGCAGTGTATGCTCCTGTCTCGAATTGCAATCATGCAAAGAAAAAATCCTCCAAGCCTGGATCTCAGGCTGCGTCTTCACATAAGAATTTTGCTTCTTATTGCAGTGCTGCCCATCTTGTTCAACGCTCGACCGTTTGATGCGCTTGCTTTGAGCCTGCTGCAAGCTGAGTCAGGGATCGAATTGGAAAACGTGGGAGCCTCGGTCCAGTTTGGAGAGCAAATCGTTTTTCGGGCCACTGTCAAGACCTCCATACCCATCCGGGAGGTATCAATCCTCATCCTCGATGAGTCGCAGGGGATCATTCACGACGAGCCGCTGGAGGTACAGGCAGATGGACGCACCGAATTCCGATATGACATCGCGGAAAATGTTTTGCGGCCGTTCACACCTGTGAGCTGGAATTATCGGTTTACCCTGCCAGATGGAAGTTCGACGAACAGCGAAGTATTTTCGATCCTGTATGAGGATAACCGTTTCAACTGGCAATCGGTAGAGTCGGGAAATCTGCGGATCAACTGGTATGCAGGAGATTCAGAGTTCGGTCAATCTGCGATGAAAATCGTTCAATCAAGTGTGGACTCTGTCAGCCGCCTGCTGCCTGTCGATCTCGAGCAGCCTGTTGAGTTTTATATTTACGCAAGCATACAGGACCTGCGAGGCACACTGCTGCCAGGCAGCCAGGAATGGATTGCAGGACATACTGACCCCTCGCTCGGGGTTGTGATGGTAGCGATCGAACCCGGCCCGCAGCGGGATATCATTCTGCAGCAGCGTATCCCACATGAATTGATGCACATCATGTTGTATCGCGCCGTGGGCAATGGATATCGAAACATTCCATCCTGGTTTAGCGAGGGAATGCCTGGACTGGCGGAAATGGTTCCAAATACTGGATACAACCGCGTGCTCGAGGAGGCGATCGCGCGCGAGGACTGGATTCCCATCAGCCATCTGTGCGGCTCCTTCCCAGCCGACACGGATCGCGCATTCCTGGCGTACGCGGAGTCTCAGTCATTCGCCAGCTACCTGCACAGGACCTATGGCTCGCCAGGATTGTTGAATCTTGCCAGAGCCTACGCCAACGGCGCGGACTGCGAGCAGGGATTGGAACTTGCTTTTGGTGTTCCACTTTCAGAGCTGGAACTGGGCTGGCATGAGTCTGTACTGGGTCCCAAAGCTTTTTTCCCCGCTCTTCAAAACATCATACCTTACCTGGGGTTGTTATGTTTAATACTCATCATTCCGCTGATTGGCATCCTCAGCGCTGCACGTGGAAAAGGAAGATCGCATGGACCAGAAACCTACATCCGCAAGTGAAACAGTCCGAGCCCATATCTGGGTTAAGGGACGCGTACAGGGTGTTGGCTTTCGCGCCCACGTGGAATACAGCGCCCGTCAGATCGGTGGTCTGACGGGCTGGGTGCGGAACGTGGGTTACGACACGGTCGAGGCTGTGGCAGAAGGGGAGCATAGAAATGTGGAGCGATTGATCGGAGCGATGAGACAAGGCCCGCGCGGCTCGCGAGTGGATGAGTCAAAAGTGGATTGGGAAACGCCAACGGGGGAGTTCATGGAGTTTGGAGTGAGGCGGAGCATGTAAGGCTTGTTTGTTAGGCAAATCCCAGTCCTCTCTCCTTCAACGATACCCATCTCCCCTGCCCGATGACCAGATGATCGAGCACTTCCACGTCCAGCAATTTCCCTGCCTGGACGATCGCCCGCGTCACTGCCACGTCATCCGGGCTGGGAGTCGGGTCGCCGCTGGGATGGTTGTGGATCACGATCAGCGCGCAAGCGTTCTTCCGTATGGCTTCCTTGAATACTTCACCCACCCGTACCTGGGATGAATTGACCGAGCCTTTGTATACTTCCACAGTTTCGAGCACGCGATTTCTTCTATCGAGCAGCATCACGCGCAGATGTTCCTGCTCCAGCGCCGACATCTCGTACTGCACCAGCGCGGCCGCGTCGGCGGGAGAGTTGATCGACGGGCGCTCCTGCGGGGACTCAAGAGTCAGCCTGCGTCCCAGCTCGACCGCAGCTTTGATCTGGGCGGCTTTGGCGTCCCCCAGCCCATGTTGTTTTTTCAGATCGACAAACGGGGCGCGATGCAAACCCGTCAGCCCGTTGAACTGGTTGAGCAGCCGCTGCCCCACCGCAACAGCACTTTCACCTTTTACACCCACGCGTAGGAGGATGGCGATCAATTCCGCGTTGCTCAGAGCCTGAGGACCCAGGGAAGCCAGCCGCTCGCGCGGCCGGTCCGATTCGTGCAGATCCATGATACGGTATACAGGTTTCAAAGTGGTTTCGGTCATGTGTTTTCCCTGGCAGCAGTGTGAATTGATTCTAAAGTGAATCGAGAAATACCGTCCTTTCAAAGTCTTAACGCTTTTTAGCTACCTGACAGTTTGTCTCCAGATTCCTCGTTGGTCGAGTAGGCAGCGATCGTCTGCCATATCGAGACCAAAAGTTGTTGAAAAGAGAGATTTCCTGGGAACTTGTAGTCTCGATACGCTCCTCTGCGGGCATTCGGGGCTACTCGACCAGCGGCACTCGATTGAAAAATGAAAGTGTCAGGTCGCTAGAACGCCTTTATCTATGGAGAAAACCTGATTACCTTACAGAATGGCTTTGGGACGCAGAAAAACGCTGATTTTCGCTGATTCAAGCAAAAAGATCTGCGTTTTCTGCATGAATCAGCGTCCCGATTTTGAAAGTGTAAGGTAATCAAGGAGAAAACCATGAATCGAATGAATCGCCTGCTTGACAGTCCCCTATGCCTCAAGTAGAATGTCATTCGCCTCGTCCCCGCTATTTGCGGGGTAATCATGGGCCTGTAGCGCAGTTGGGAGCGCGCCTCAATCGCACTGAGGAGGTCAGGGGTTCGAATCCCCTCAGGTCCACTGTTCAGTGGCAAGTATTCAGTTACTACCTGTGCCTGCAGCAAGGTGCAGGCAGTCACTGAACAAACTGTCTGCTCTTAATAACTGATAACTGGAAACCGGGCCCATAGCGCAGTTGGGAGCGCGTCTCAATGGCATTGAGAAGGTCGGGGGTTCGAATCCCCCTGGGTCCACCTGAAGAGCGACTGCTGGGTCGCTCTTGTGCTATAATAAAAGTATATATTCAAAAGTCAGGACAGGAGTAGTAAGTCATCCCGTCAGCGAGAAGGGAAAGCGAGGTGTGAGCCCTTCACAGCGTCCAAGGGAGCGCTGTAGACTGAACTCGCCTGTTTCCTCCAACGAGGGACTTCACCGGTGAACCGAAGTAGCTGGTGACGGGTAAGCCCGTTAGCGCGATCGAGGAGCGTTTGACCGCTTGAAGGTGAAAGTCATGCCTTCAGCCTTCAAGCGAATCTGGGTGGTACCGCGGAGGCAGCCCTTCGTCCCTGATGTGGATGAAGGGATTTTTGTTTTATTGGACAATAGACCATGGTCAGTGGCCGAACCGGAAAGGAGGCACCAATGAAAAAAGTAATTCGTATCAACTATATCTTCTTCCGCGCCTCCAGGGTAACTGACAAAATTTTTTTAGAACGAGATGCCAATAAATTGGCAATTACACTTGAAAATCCTGAAACGTATATCGATGAGGAAAGAATGACAGAAACAAGTAATAGTCAGACAGTTGAAAAAACTGACAGATCCTCCAGGGATGTTTCCTTCAATCCACGCGTCATGGAGAAGAAATGGCAGGAGAAATGGGAAGCGGACAAGTTGTATCGGTCCGTGATCGATGAGCGCCGCCCCAAGCACTACGCGCTGACAATGCTCCCGTATCCCAGCGGTGACCTGCACATCGGTCACTGGTATGCGATGACGCCTTCCGATGCCCGCGCCCGCTTCAAACGGATGCAGGGATACAACGTCCTGTTCCCGATGGGTTTCGACGCCTTCGGCCTGCCTGCTGAAAATGCCGCCATCAGGGATGGGGTCCATCCGATGAAACGGACGTTCGAGAATATTGCAAAGATGCGCAGGCAGATGAAGTCCATGGGCGCCATGTTCGATTGGGAGCGTGAAGCGATCTCAGCCGACCCATCCTATTACAAATGGACAGAATGGTTCTTCATCCAGCTGTACAAGGCTGGGCTGGCATATCGCAAGATGTCCGCAGTGGATTGGTGCCCCAAGGACAATACAACGCTGGCTCGCGAGCAGGTCATTGGGGAGAACCGCGTCTGTGAGCGCTGCGGCACGCCTGTCATCAAAAAGGACCTGGAGCAGTGGTTCTTCAAAGCCACGAAGTATGCCGATGAATTGCTGCGCTTCGACGAGATCGACTGGCCCCAAACCGTGAAGACCCTGCAAACGAACTGGATTGGCCGAAGCGAAGGCGCGTCGGTCGTTTTCAAGACCGCCCCCCATGGGGATGATAAATCCGTCGACGATATCGAGATCTTCACCACCCGCCCGGACACGTTGTGGGGTGCGACCTTCATGGTCTTCTCGCCGGAACATCCGCTGGTGGACAAGGTCACCACGCCTGAGAATAGAGCTGCTGTTGCAGAGTACAAAGCACAGGCGGCGCGCCAAACAGACATCGAGCGCGAAGCCGCGGACAAGGAAAAGACCGGTGTGTTCACGGGTGGCTTTGCCATCAATCCTGTCAACAATGAACGCATCCCGATCTGGATCGCGGATTACGTGCTGATGACTTATGGAACAGGCGCGATCATGGCTGTCCCCGCGCACGATGAACGCGATTTTGCGTTCGCTCGAAAGTATGGGTTGAAGGTTATACCTGTTATTCAACCGGTTGGATCGGAAGAACTGGACGGCGATACGATGGAGGCCCCTCATGAACATGAAGGTGTCATGATCAACAGTAGTCCATTCAATGGGACGCGGGCAACCAATGATAAGGGCATGAAGAATCCTGCCATCACGGCTGTGATCGAATGGCTGGAGCAGAGAGGCATCGGTAAACGCGCCGTGAACTATCGCTATCGCGACTGGCTAATCTCGCGACAGCGGTACTGGGGCGCACCGATTCCCATGGTCCATTGTGATGTACACGGCTGGAACCCTGTTCCCGAGGATCAATTGCCCGTGCTGCTGCCTGAAGATGTGGAATGGAAGCCGACAGGCGAGTCACCATTGAAGCTGCATCCGACTTGGAAGAACACCACCTGTCCTGTGTGCGGTGGGCCTGCCGTGCGCGAGACCGACACCATGGATACCTTTATGTGCTCATCGTGGTATCACCTGCGTTATCTGTCGCCGCAGTATGACAAGGGTCCGTTCGATGAGGCCGAATACAACTACTGGATGCCGGTCGACACGTATACAGGCGGGATCGAGCACGCGACCATGCACCTGCTGTACACGCGCTTCTTCCACAAGGCGCTGCGCGACATGGGCATCACCGAAGGCAATGAGCCCATGCTTCAGCTACGCAACCAGGGCATGGTGCTGGCGGAGGATCACAGCAAAATGTCGAAAAGCCGCGGTAATGTGGTGGCGCCCGACGTACTGGTGGAGAAGTATGGTGCGGACACAGTCCGAGCCTACATCATGTTCTTCGCGCGCTGGGAGATGGGTGCGCCATGGGATTCGCAGGGCATCGAAGGGACGGCGCGCTGGATCCGCCGGGTGTGTACCTTGTTCACGGATCCTTCGCTGCGCTCCTCTCAAGGCGAATCGAGCTCTGCCCCCGATGAAACCAGGCGGCATCTGCGACGGCGCGTCCATCAGACCGTGCAGAAAGTGACAAGCGATTTTGAAAACTTCGAGTTCAACACGATCATTTCTTCGTTGATGGAACTGTTGAACGAGATGTACAAGGCGCGTGAAGCCGGCGCGGTGGGAACCCGTGAATGGAGCGAGGCACAGGATATCTACCTGCGCCTGCTGGCTCCCGTGGCTCCTCACATCGCCGAGGAACTGTGGACCGTGCATCTGGGCAAGCCATATTCGGTCCATCAGCAATCCTGGCCGCAGGTGGATGAAGCCGCTGCGAAGGAGGACAGTATCGAAATCCCCGTCCAGGTCAATGGCAAGGTCCGCGACCGGGTGGTCGTCCCTGCTGAGGCGGGAGAAAATGAGATCCGCTCCGCTGCGCTGGCGAGCGAGCAGGTGCAGAAATACCTGGAGGGACGTGAGCCGCGCAAGGTCATTGTGGCGAACCGACGATTGGTCAATGTGGTCGTTTAGCGGAGCAGGAATACCGACTGCCCGGACTGACAGCCCCTGAGGGATATTCAGGGGCTGTTCCCATTTTTGGGAAGCCAGTGGTCATAACAGAATCATTGCATTGCATTGAAATTGGTAGATTCCCCCATTGGGGTGACTTTTTCATTGTCAGGGATAAGTGCTATAATTCGATAACAACATAAAAGACAGCAGGCGCTACAAACCTCCGAATATCCCCTCTGCAGCTTTGAAAATTACATTGTTCCTCGCAGAAGCCTTTTGTATTAAGAGAAAGTATTTGTTTTATTAAATACACGTATACCTATGTCTGTTTTGTTTAAAACCGCCCGCCTGTTTCCAGCTGTTTCCCGGGAATCCGATCTGACGCTTTTGGAGGCAGCCAGACAGATGAACAGGGAAGCGCTTGTGAAGATCTTTGATCTTTACTCGTCTGCCCTCTATAACTATGCCTTCCGTTTGTGCGAAGACCATCTGATCGCAGATTACATTGTGGGGGATGTCTTTGCAAAACTATTGGAACAATTGTCGGCTGGCAAGGGACCCAGTACCAATTTGCGTTCCTATCTGTATGAAATGGCTTATCACCTTGTTGTGGATGAGGCGCGCTATTCCCACCGCGGGGCACCGCTTGAAGCCATGGAAGTCCTGTCATCTGATCGGTATTCGACCAATGCCAGTGTAGAGAATCGAATGATCTTCGAGACCATCCTGCGGGCGATCAAGGACAACTTAACAGAGGACCAACGACATGTGATCATTTTGCGCTTCCTGGAGGGATTTAACCTGCAGGAAACCGCTGAAATCATTGGCAAGGAAGTCAGTAACGTCAAGGTGATCCAGAATCGTGCGATTGCCGCGTTGCGCAAGGCACTCAATTACAAGGTGACCGCATGAAGCGTACTTCCTCGTCCAAGAATGGGAAGATCATCGACATTCTCAAGGATATGGATTCGCCTGAGACCGAGTATCCTGCAGAGCTGTTGTCTGCCAGGCGGGCAGCTTTCATCGACCAAATCGCGAAACACGATCAGCTTGTTATCGAGGAAGAATTGACTCCCGGGGACTTGGAGATTATCGATCTGCTGAAGCAGATGAAAAAAGCGGAAGAAAAATATCCCTCAACGCTGATGGCTGCCAGGCGGTCTGCCTTTATGCGCCAGATTACATGGATGCACCTGACAAGCCTGTGGTATTCCTTCAGCTCTGCAATTGAATACTTGTTGACATCTGTAGTCAGGGCAACACAGCCATCCTCCATGAAAGGGATGCATACCTCTCTTGTGATTGCCAGCCTGATTATAGCTGCCTTTGTTGGGTTTTTATCCTACGAAAATCGTGACCGATCGCCGAGGCTTGCTGCGACGGAAAATGAAGTCTCCCAACCTGTTGCTGTCTTGGCAGCCACAAGTACGCCGGTGATCGAGAAGATCATCTGCAAGCCCGGGTATGAGCCGCCGTTATGTCTGGCAGGCGCGCTCAGGAAGAACTATGCGATGACGTATCAGGGAAACGGGTCCGCCCGGCCCGCTGTGGCAAAGGATACGATTCCTGGTTTTGGCGAGGTCCACCAGGCTTCAAATCTTAACGACGGCTTGTATGGCCCGGGGACAAGCTGGGTCAGCAACAGCAGGAACAGCTGGATTAAGATAGATCTTGGTAAAGCTGCCTACATTAATACAGTCACTTTTGGCAGGGACCGCCTGGGCAAGTTGAATGACGGCGATCCGGGCCAGTTCGTTATTGCGGTGGCCCTGTCTGATGATGCTTACGTCAATGGCAATAATAGTAATGACGGCCTTGAATATACAGCTGTGTATAATTCGAAACAGGAAGGGTTCGCGGGTAATATTTCCGGTGCGGAAACTGTTGTCGCCCAATTTGACGAGCAGGTGGCGAGGTATATCAAAATTACCTTCGAAAATCAGGGAACAGCCATCGACGAAGTGGAAGTCTACATGGTGAAGCCGCCTTTGGTCAGTGGTGATTCGGGAAGGACTCCCAAAGATAGAGAGGAAGATAGTTCACCGACTCCTTTACCCACCAACACGCAGCTTCCAACAGATACACCTACAACTGTCCCCACAAACACTCCTCCTCCGACAGATACTGCGGTGCCGCCACCCAGTGAAACTCCCATTCCGACGTCTACAGCCACTCCCCTACCCACAAATACACCTCGACCGACAAGGACACCGGTTCCTTCTCCTACCGATACGCCTTCACCGACAAGGACACCAATTCCTTCGCCCACCGACACACCTCCACCGACCCGGACGCCGATTCCTTCGCCCACCGATACGCCGCCTCCAACGGATACTGCAATTCCTAACTCTACCGATATGCCAATTCCATCTGGCTACATTCTACAGCAGACAATGACTCCATCCGCCCCATAAGTCGGGCTGGAGAGATTGTCTATCGCGAAGTCGGCATTGGCATTTCTGCCTGAAATTTTGCGCTCGTTGCTGGTTTACCGCTTGTCTCATAAATAACTTTACTTTCTTTATAGTTTTGTAGGCTGGAAATCGAAGCTTGAGTAAAGAAATTATGCGGCACTCTGTAGTACCAACGTCAGATCATATTTTAGTTTCAGCATATACTCAACGCTGAGGAGAAATTCCAATGCGTGTATCTTGTAGATTCACTCAATGGCTTGTCATCGTAGTTTCATTTCTATCCATGTCAGCTTGTGGCCGTCAAAATCCTGTTGTAACTCCGCCGACAATTAGCGTTCAAATCACAAGGGACTCTTGTCCGTCCATTGAAGTCCAGGAAGGCATGCAGATCGCATGGACCAATATGGATACTGTCGACCGGGTCCTGTTCATCCAGCGGATGAATGACCAGGGTGTGCTGGTAGATGCGGGTGGGACCGAGCTTCTTCGACCTGGTGATACCTTCTCGACTTTGTTCGAGCAGGCAGGCCAGTATGCATATTACTGCTCGGAAGATCGAACGTCATTCGGAACAATCATAGTTTTGCCGGGATCCTATCCATATCCATAGGGAGTGATCAAAGACAGCCAAACACATCCAATAGGATCATCCGTGATCGTACATTGTTATGATATTCGAACTAGGTCCCTGAAGAACCTGCCCTCTTCGGGGATTTTATATGTGAATTTTTCCCACTTCCTCTTGAAAACCCTCTGCGATTACCCCGGCTTGGAATAAAATCAGGCTTCGCTTTGTGCGTAAGGAACCGAACGCCTGGCAGGTGGCTCATCTCATCTCGACCAAAAAAGGAGGCCACAGACTCCTTCCGCCAACTTTTACCGGGAAGAGACTGAACGTTCCTGCTGGTAAGGCTCGCTGGTTATATAACCTGGGCGATCCGATCACCAGGTCACGGACAACTGTCACGGGGAAAGGCGTGGGCAGCCGCGAAATGGAATGGTTAAGGTGGATCCATCAAGCAACTGTGGTGGAAGTGGCTGACACTGCCGAGGGTACCATCGTGCTCACCTTCGAGACTGCACTGCCCAGCGATGATCCGCGCCTTTCCTCCATTGGTGTGTTCAAACACCGGCTGAGCGACCTGCTGTCTGACGGCGATGAGGAGTACTACAACCGCTCGTTCGTAGGCTTTGTGCCGGAAGGCGCTCTGCCAACTGAGAACCTGCAGGATATGCTTGATTGGAACAAATTACTCTATAAGTACAAGGAAGTCCAAAAATAACAACAGTTTGGGTCAATCAGAGATCAAGCCTAACCGATTTTGTGAAGTGATGAACTGTGGATGGCAATCGCCATCCACAGTTTTCTATGAATCCCCAGTTATGGATTAGAATCCAACCCGCTCTTTTTACGAAATCAAGAGGATGAACATGTCTGTTATCGAGGTCAAAGACCTAACCAAGGTATTCAAGATTCCCAAAAAGGAACCCGGCCTGGGTGGCGCGGTGAAGGGACTCTTCCGTCCGCAGCATGAATCCAAAACCGCGGTGAACGGGATCAACTTCAAGCTGGAGGCAGGCGAGATCGTCGGCTATATCGGTGTGAACGGCGCCGGGAAATCCACCACGATCAAGATGCTGACCGGTGTGCTGATGCCGACCAGCGGCAGCATCAAAGTGCTGGGACGTGACCCTCATCGCCAGCGCGTGGACAACGCCCGCGACATTGGTGTGGTCTTCGGTCAGCGCACGCAGCTATGGTGGGATCTGGCGCTTATTGAATCTTTGAATCTCATTGCCAAAATTTATAACGTCCACCCGGTCAAGTATCGGCTGATGCTCGACCAGTTCACAAAGACGCTCGAACTGGATGAACTGCTCAAGGTCCCTGTCCGCAATATGTCGCTGGGACAGAAGATGCGCTCCGAGCTGGCTGCTGCATTCATCCATGAGCCGAAGGTCGTCTATCTGGATGAGCCCACCATCGGGCTGGACCTGATCGTAAAGGAGCGTATCCGCGACTTCATCAAGGCGGAATGCATCTCCAAGGGCATGACCGTGATGTTGACCACGCACGACCTGGGCGATATCGAGGAGTTATGCCAGCGCGTCATCATCATCGACGATGGACGCATCATTTACGACGGGCCGATCGATACCATCAAAAAACGGTTCGGAAAGTACCGCGAGATCACCTTCGACACGACTGAGACTATCAATGGGCTGGACCTGCCTGAAGGTGCAGAATTGCTCTCCACGCAGGACCACAAGGTACAGATCCGCTTTGACCGCACGCTCAGCA
>DATFET010000486.1:0-5181 GCA_035250835.1 Anaerolineales bacterium | reverse complement strand
GCACCGACCCTGCCCGGCTCGACGTCGACGCGATTTGTGACTATTTCAAACGCGCTTATTGGGCAAACACGCGTCCCCGTGAACGAACGGAGCGCGCCATCCAGCATTCGCTCGTCTTTGGCGTTTATGATGGATCACGGCAGATCGGCGTGGCGCGCGTCGTCACTGATTATTCGATCTTCGCCTATCTGTGCGATGTGTTCATCCATGAGGACTACCGCGCCCATGGTCTCGGCAAATGGCTGATCCAGACCATCCTGGAACATCCCGACCTGGTCGACATACGCCGCTGGGTGCTGGTCACGAATGACGCGCACGGCTTGTACAAACAGTATGGTTTCACTGCCATCGAAGATCCCGAACATTGGATGCAAAGATTCAAGCGATTTCCCGGGGAGGAATAGTGCCCGCAGTCATTCTCAAATCCGGACGGGAAAAAAGTTTGCTGCGCCGCCATCCGTGGATCTTTTCAGGCGCCATCCAACATGTGGATGAGTCGTTGGACGCGACAGGCGGGACCGTGGACCTGCTCTCCTCCGACAAACAGTTCCTCGCCCGGGCTGCCTATTCACCAAACTCACAGATCCGCGCCCGCGTCTGGACGTTTGAAGATGAACCTATCGACCGCGAATTTTTTCGGAAACGGATCCGTTCGGCGATCCAGTCGCGTGACATATGGGGTTTGAGGCGCGAGACTGATTCCTACCGTTTGATCTATGCAGAATCAGACAGCCTCCCAGGACTGATCGTCGACCGCTACGGAGACGTTCTCGTCCTTCAGTCCCTGACTGTCGGATGTGAATATTGGAAGGAAACCCTTGCCGATCTCCTGCTCGAGGAGACCGGATTGTCAACCCTGTACGAACGCTCCGACGCGGATGTGCGTGAGTTGGAGGGGCTTGAACCAAAAGTTGGACTCCTGCGCGGCAGCCATCATCCCCTGCCTGTGACGATCCATGAACACAACCTGATCTTCAACGTAAATTTTGCAAAGGGAAATAAAACGGGCTTTTACCTGGACCAGCGCAGGAACCGCCTGCGCCTGCGCAAACTGGCGAAGGATAAGGATGTGCTGGATTGTTTCTGCTACACCGGCGGGTTCAGCGTCAATGCATTGTCAGGGGGTGCGAAAACTGTCCTGTCCGTCGATTCGTCTGCCGATGCCCTGGCTGTATGCAGTGAAAATGTATCCCTCAATCAACTGGCTGTTGACCGTCATACCACTCTTGAAGGGGATGTGTTTCAGGTGCTGCGAAAATTCCGCGATGCAGGGCGTTCTTTCGATATGGTCATCCTCGACCCGCCCAAGTTCGCTCCCACGGCCGCTCATGCCGAAAAGGCTGCGCGCGGGTACAAGGACATCAATCTCCTGGCGTTCAAGCTGCTGCGGCCCGGCGGACTGCTGGTCACATTTTCATGCTCGGGCGGCATCGACGCGGGACTCTTCCAAAAAATTATCGCGGCATCCGCGTTGGATGCCGGGGTCGACGCACAAATCGTCGAGCACCTGTCGCAGGCGGAGGATCATCCTGTTGCTCTGCAATTTCCTGAAGGCGCTTACCTGAAAGGATTAGTCTGCCTGCGGAAGTAATAAGATTGGGTTTTCTTCGTCTTATAGTTTAGAGGCTGTCATTGCTTTGAGATGCGCCTTCGGCATCGCTCATGCAATGACCTTTATTAAGGAGGTATCTGTGACACATTATAAGTATCTCATCATCGGAGGCGGGCTGGCAGGCGACGCGGCCACCCGCGGCATACGCGAGCTCGATACAGACGGGACGATCGGCATGTTCAGCATGGAGCCAGATCCCCCGTACATGCGGCCCAATCTTTCGAAAGGCTTGTGGAAGGGACGTCCCGTCGAAAAGATCTGGCGTAAGACAGCAGAACGGGGAACAGAATTGCATCTTGACCATAAAGTAATTTCCATTGATCCAGAGAATAAACACATTCGCGATGCAAACAATGAAGAATACACATATGACAAGCTGCTCCTGGCAACAGGCGGCACACCCAATCATCTGCCCTTCGGCGAGGGGAACATTATTTATTTTCGAACATTTCAGGATTATCAACATCTGCGCAAGCTGACCGAGCAGGGTAGTCATTTCGTAGTGATCGGCGGCGGCTTCATCGGGTCGGAGATCGCGGCAGCACTTGCAATCACTGGCCAACGGGTGACTCTGGTCTTCCCGGATGATGCGATCAGCGAGAAGGTTTTCCCACGCGACCTGGCAAGGTTCATCAACGAGTATTACCGCCTCAAGGGTGTGGAGGTGCTGACAGGTGATTCGGTCGTCAGCGTCCAAAAGGAAGGGGACCGCCTCATCGCTCGCACTGGCAGTGGGCGCGCCATCGACGCAGACGGAGTCGTGGCTGGCATTGGGATTCATCCCAACCTGTATCTCCCACAGGAGGCGGGCCTGGATGTCGACGACGGGATCGTGGTCGATGAGCGCTTACAGACCTCGCACTCCGATATATACGCGGCTGGCGACGCGGCAAACTTCTTCCATTCAGCCCTGGGCAAACATGTACGCGTGGAGCATGAAAATAACGCAGTGGAAATGGGCAGGGTCGCGGGACGCAACATGGCAGGCGCCGGTGAGGCGTATACTCACGTGCCGATGTTCTACTCCGACCTGTTCGATCTTGGCTATGAGGCGGTTGGTGAGATCAGCAGCAAACTGGAAACTTTCCCCGACTGGGAGGAGCCGTTTAAGAAAGGTGTCGTTTATTATCTGGACGACGGCCGGGTACGCGGTGTGCTGCTGTGGAACGTTTGGGAAAAAGTGGACGAGGCGCGCGCCCTGCTGATGGAGGAGGGTCCGTTCAAGGAAAATGATCTGAGGGGAAGAATAGCGGGTTAGGTTAAAAGCAGGGACGCAAACCAATGTGTCCCTGCCCTCAGGTTTCTTATTTCAACGCAATTTACTTCTCTTCCCCCAGCGCCGCGATCCCGCGCAGCAGGCCGATAATCATGACACCAAGTTTCATCCCATCCCCTGTGCTGATCCTGAGTTCTGTGCCTGTCTCCTGCGCACGGCGGTTGAGTAAAAACGCGCTAGCCAGTCCCATCGCGGCGCCGATGAGCGTGCCAAAGATCAAATTCCTGGTTTGGTTATTCATGAGTCCATTCCTCCGTTTTTCGTTCCCCGCCGGGTACGGCGGCGGGAGCATTGGCAGCAAAATCTATCGCCTTCCAAATATCCGACCAATGCTTGCGCCAAGTGAGTTGATGAAGATGATCGGCATGGCAGCGTAGTCCGTCCCCCGCCGGGTATAGCTCTTGATCTTATGGAAGATATCCTGTGTTTTGCCTGTGTATCGAGGCAGGATACTGAGCAATTTCGTCAGCAGAAAGGCGATTCCCCCAACCAGCGCAAAAAAGATCAGCATGAAAATGATCGTGGGAATGGAAAGCCAGATCGTGGAGATCTGTGCCCAGCGCGCCACGTCCCCGCTATAACTAAAGGTGGCGACGTAAACGAGTGCACTGCATACAAAACAGATTACCACGCTTGCGATCACCGGCGCAAGGATCTTCCACTTCACTTCCCTGCGGTGCTTCAGATATGATTCATGAACGGGTTGGGGGATGTTTGCTTTCATCCCTCGTATTTTAGCATAGGTTACGTGCCATTCCAACTGTGTTAAATGGGATTCTGAGATATTTAAGGATATAGTTTCCCTTGGGCAGTCGAAGAGGTACCTCCCCCAAATCCGATTAGGGTTCTCGAATTTGGGGGAGGTGGGGCGGGGGGCAGCATGCCTCGCCCAGGCACGCCGTCTCGGCCGCCCTGGCAAAGGGGGAACTGGACTTGACCGCTATTTTTAAGTCAAGACCTGACAGGTTTTTAAGAAAGCTGTTTGATAATGGTTTTAGTCCGCACAAGGATCTCTTAAATCAACGGCGCGGACAAAACCTGTCAGGTCTCTGTTATCTGCGATTCCTTAGGAAGGTCGGGATGTCGAGATCGTCCCTGCTTACGGGAGGCAGAGTCGATTGCTTCGCCTCACCCGACTGAACGTCCGCTTGAACGCTGACCGATTCAGTTGACCTCGGGAAAGCAACGGACTCCGATCGCCTGGACTCGGAGCGCGGCTGCTTCTCGAAGGCGCGGCGCGGAATGCTGTTGCGCTCGAACCCGGTCGCAATCACCGTCACGCGGATATCTTCTCCCAGGTTCGGGTCGATGACCGCGCCGAAGATCAGGTTCACATCGGGATGAGCCGTCTCGCGGATGATCGCGGCAGCCTGGTTGACCTCGAACAAGGTCATGTTGGGACCGCCTGTCACGTTGAACAGGACGCCGCGCGCCCCATCGATCGTGATGTCGAGCAGCTTGCTGGAGATGGCATCTTCGGCGGCTTTTTTCGCTCTCTCGTCGCCTGAGCCTTTTCCGACAGCCATGAGTGCCGCGCCGCCCTCAGACATGATGGCGCGTACGTCAGCAAAATCCAGGTTGATCAAGCCGGGGATGGTGATCAATTCCGAAATGCCCTGGATGCCCTGGTGCAGGACATCGTCCGCCAGGCGGAAGGCATCCTGCAGGGAGGCGCGCTTGTCTGCGATTTGCAGCAGGCGGTCGTTGGGGATCGCGATCAACGTATCGGCATGTTCCTTCAGCTTGCCGATTCCCTGTTCGGCAGCCTGCATACGGCGCATTCCTTCGAATGTGAAGGGCCGCGTCACAACGCCGATCGTGAGCGCTCCGCTTTCCTTGGCCACCTGCGCGACCACTGGCGCCGCGCCTGTGCCTGTGCCGCCGCCCATGCCCGCCGTGACGAAGACCATATCTGAGCCTTTCAGCACGTTATAGAGTTCATCTGCGGATTCCTCGGCGGACTTGCGACCGATCTCAGGGTCGCCGCCCGCGCCCAGGCCGCGGGTGAGCTTCTCGCCAAGTCTTACGCGGGTTGGCGCATTCGTCAGCGTGAGCGCCTGAGCATCGGTATTCACGACGATGAATTCAACGCCTTGAATTCCTTCAGCCATCATGCGATTGACGGCGTTGGATCCGCCGCCGCCTACGCCGATGACCTTGATGCGGGCGAACGAGTCTGACGGCTGGTCAATAGATTGCTTACTGGTCGAGTCCATTTCTACCTCCATGAAAATTGGGTTGGATGATACTTGTGTTCAATTCCGTAACATAAATTTTTAAAGTGTTACGGCAA
>DATFET010000480.1:0-7315 GCA_035250835.1 Anaerolineales bacterium | reverse complement strand
CCGCCACTTGGAATAACTGATGGTACCGAAGATCCGCTTAGCGATGAGTTCCTGCTCAGGCTACATGAAAATGTCAGTATGCTAATCCACAAATATAGCCCCGAAGTATTCGGTGAAATGTTTGTGGAGGTCAGCGTAAATGTGAGCGGTTCGGAACATACTTCCACGATCAAATGTCTTCCTTCAGGTTACATATGTACCCAGAGCCATACGGGCAGGCAAAAGTGCATACAGCGCAAAGGTGGCCCATGGACCTGTTTGCACATCATTTGCTAATCATCCAGGCTTTCACCGTAGTTGTACAACATCGGGAATCGCAATAAGTCAACTGCTGCAATGCACCTGAAATAAGATAAGAAGGCGAGCTTCAGCTCGCCTTCTTGTTTGTCACACTATACTTTCCCTCTTGACATACTGTATGATATACAGTATCATACGAGCTATAAGGTGATTTATGGAAAACGATGAACTTGTACAGAATATGCTGTTGGAACTGCGACGCGGGGTGCTGTCCATTGCGGTGCTGAGCCAGTTGAGCATGGAGGAGTATGGATACTCCCTGCTCAAGGCGCTCTCGGATAAGGGCATGGAGATCGACCAGAGCACGCTCTATCCATTGCTACGCCGCCTCGAGTCGCAGGGACTGCTCCAGTCCGACTGGCGCATCGTGGACGAGGCCCGTCCGCGGCGCTACTACGTCATCAGCCCGCAGGGACGCACGGTGCTGAAGCAACTCAAAGCTGAATGGTCCGCCATGGCTGAGACCATGAAACAAATGCTTGGATCGTGAAGGAGTAAGAAATGAATCTTATTGATAGATATGTTGCGGAAGTCGGCAGACACCTGCCGGAAAAGGATCGCTCGGATATCGAAGCCGAGATCCGCTCAAACATCGAAGACATGATCGAAGAACGTGGGCAATCCGCCATGAATCCTGCCGATGAAAAAATCATTGTAGAAACACTCGAAGAGTTGGGCGATCCTCGATTGCTGGCTGCCAAATATGCGCCTCCCAAGCGTTATTTGATCGGTCCTGAGTGGTATGAAGGTTATCTCATCGTGCTTCGGCGCATCCTTTTCACGGCGCTGCCCATTGTCGCAGTGGTGACATTTGTGCTGGCGCTGTCGAATGGTCCCCTGGATTTTATCGGTGCGGTGGGTGATGCGGTGGTTAGAGTCTTCAGCATCGGGATGCAGATTTTGTTCTGGGTGACGCTGGTGTTTGTTCTCCTGGAACGAAGCGGTGAAAAGCCGAACGACTTACCAAAACCCGGTTCCCGACAGTGGAGCGTGGACCAACTCCCGGCATCGCCGCGCAGACGTCAGATCAGCGTTGTGGAGAGCATGATGAACATTGCCCTGCTCCTCTTTGTCCTGATATGGATCGCTCTGCCCACCGTCCTTGCACGCCTCGAAGGGGACACTGCACCGATGCCCTTCCTTAACCCCGACCTGTGGAATTTCTGGCTGCCGCTCCTTTTTGTGATCATCGGCCTGACACTGGTGCATGAGATCTTCAAGCTGAAGATTGGCAACTGGACCCGCCCTCTTATCATCACCAATGTGATCCTGTGCCTGACGACAATCATTTATATCATCGCACTGATCACAACCCAGGATGTAATCAACCCCGCCTTTGTGGCAGCCCTTGCGAGCGGCATGACGTCAACAGAACTGGAGAATGTAACAACCTGGGCCACCTGGTCGGTCAACTTAACAGCAGTCATCATCATCGGCATCTACATATGGGACATGGTCGATTCCATTCGGAGGTCCAGGCAGTTGGAACCGGATCCCTACATGGCGGTAGCCATGAGGAAGATATAGTAAAGAAGGTAGATGAAATGAACCTGATCGATAAATATATTGCAGAGGTCGGCAAACATCTGCCGCGCCGCAACCGGGCGGACATCGAAGCCGAGATCCGCTCGACGCTGGAGGATATGCTCGATGAACGGAAGCCGGCTGACGGTCAGCTGGATGACGAGACGGTCGTCCAACTGCTGAAGGAATACGGAGCGCCGCGCCAGGTTGCAGAATCCTATGGCGGAAAACAGTATTTGATCGGGCCAAACCTGTACCCGACCTTCCTGATGGTCACGAAGATCGTCGTATCCGTCCTGGTTACCCTTGCACTTATAGGGCTTGGCCTGGAACTGGCGCAATCTGAGCTGACCGGACCCGGGTTTTTGTCCACAGTTGGGAAGTACCTTCTGGAACTGCTCAGCGGACTGATGGCGGCGTTCGGAAATATAGCACTGGTATTTGCCATCCTCGAGCGGACCCTGCCTGCGAGTTCTTTCGGGGAGGAAGTGGAGGAGTGGGACCCTGCAAAGCTTGCCAGCGAACCGGACCCGGACAAGGTCAATTTCGGCGAGCAGATCTTCGGCATCATCTTCCTCGCCCTGCTCCTGATACTATTCAACTTCTATCCACAGGTGCTCGGTTTCGGCTTCTTTGGTGAATTTGATTCGGCCTGGATGCTATCCGACGCGTTCTACAGCTATCTGCCGTGGATCAACCTCCTTCTGCTGATCGAGATCGGGAGCGCAGTATATCTTCTACGAAAGGGATTTTGGAGTGTCGGAACTCGTATCGCCGATATCATGATCAATCTGGCAGGTATCGTACTTGCTGTGATCATGCTGACCGGCCCAGCCCTGGTGGAGGTGTCAACTGAGCAGCTTGCAGGGACGCCGCTGTCTGAAAGTGCAGAGTTCTTCGCCCGGGTGACAAGCTGGCTTCCCAACCTGGTGCTGGCCATTGTCATCATTGTCTCCGGCGTCGAAGTGGTTCAGATGATCTACCGCCTTATCAAGAGCAGGAAAGCAGAACCCTACCCGATGATAAAATAGAAAGATGATGAGAATCGAGCGGACAACAAGTCCGCTCGATTTTTTTGATGAGAGACGCCAAACGGTCTATTGTCGGTGGTATCATGCCCGGGTAAGATAGTCTCACAAAGGAGAGAATATGAAATTACAAGTTTTATTCCCGATCCTTGCTCTCATTCTGTCAATGCTCGCCTGCAACCTGCCGTCGAATGCACCAGTAACGGAGACGCCTACTCTGTCGCTGTCAACTTCAACAGCGACATTATCGCTTCCCACATCTGCGCCCACACAAACGCCGCTGCCGACCAATACATCACCTCCGCCGCCGACCTCCACGCCGAGTGTCCCAGTTGCCTTCCCCAGGGATGTGAATGTGAATTGCCGCCTGGGTCCCGGCACAGCCTGGGTAGCGATCAGCGCCCTGACCGTAGGCCAGAATGCACAGATCACAGGTAAGAACTCAGATGGGAGTTGGTGGAGCATCACCGACCCATTGAACTCCGGCAGGAATTGCTGGGTGTCTGCAGGCGTGGTGGGAACGGGAGGCAACCTCGCAGCTATTCCTGTAGTGGGACTCCCAACCGCCTCCGTGACAAATGTGACCGTCAGCGTGGACCCACGCACCATCAGCGCGCCGGGCTGCCTGGGACCGATCCTGCCGCTCGAGATCAATGGGACGATCGAGACGAACGGCCCGACCGAGGTGCGCTGGCGGTTCGAGACGCAGCAGGGCGGCGCCATGCCCAACCAGACCACAACCTTCGATGCCTTTGGCGAGAGGGAATTTTCCGTGGACTATACGCCTCCCATCACCGCTGGAACGTACTGGGTCAGGCTGATCGTCAGCGGCCCAAATAATATTCAGGCAGAGACATCTTATACGATTACATGTCCGTAATTTTTCGTTGAGCATCCCGAAACAGCAGGGCGACCTTTTTACAGGTCGCCCGTTTCATTTGTACCCCAGGGAGAGTAAAATCTGCACACCATGCTGAACTGGACTCGCATCAACGGCATACTCTTGCAGGGCTACCGCGTCGCTTCCGGGCCTTCGAAGGATTACCCCTATGGCGCGTTGGACAGACAGAGACCGTTCTTTAAATCCGGCGGGCTGGATCTCAGCAGCTATTTCAACGGCTCGCTCAATATCGATATCCGTCCGTTTAAGTTCGCGATGCGAAAACCTGAATTCACCTTCCATCACGTCGAATGGACGGATCTGCACCCGCCTGAGCATTTTTCGTTTTCAAACTGCAGGGTGATCTTCAAAGGCATTGAATCCGACGGCTGGGTGTATTATCCCCATCCTGAGACCAAACTGCGTCACTTCCAGAATCCTTCCCTGCTTGAAGTGATTGCGATGCCGATCGAAGGTATACAATATGGAGATGAATTGCAGGTGCTCTTGAACCCGCAGGAAATCACGGTCGATCAAGCTGACTAACAGCTGGATGAACATCCTCACATACTGATGACACTGATGAATATTCGCCGTAGTACAATTCAACTTGCAATAAATTTACGAAACAACCAGCAGAAGCCCGAAATCAGGGGTGATCTACTGAATATTGATCTGGAGTGAACTCACAGGCATGGTTACGAAACGAATAGCAGTTCTTACAAGCGGAGGCGATGCACAGGGCATGAACGCCGCCGTCCGCGCAGTAGTCCGCACTGCACTCGATCAGGGGGCTGAGATTTATGCAATCTATGAAGGATATATGGGACTGGTGGACGGAGGTGCGTGCATCCGCAAAATGGATTGGGATTCGGTTGGGGGAATCCTGCAGCAGGGCGGGACGATCATCGGCACGGCGCGCTCTGATGAATTCCGCACACGCGAGGGCCGCAGAAAAGCCGCCTTGAACTTGATGCAGCATGGCATCGATGGCTTGATCGTCATCGGCGGTGACGGCTCGCTCACGGGCGCGGATGTCTTTCGCCGCGAATGGCCTTCCCTGGTTTCCGAGCTTGCTCAGAGCGGGGAGATCAGCGCCGAGGCTGCCGCAGCCCATCAAAGCCTGCTGATCGTTGGGATGGTCGGTTCGATCGACAACGACTTCTCCGGTACCGAAATGACCATCGGCGCGGACAGCGCCCTGCACCGCATCACCGACGCGGTGGATGCCATCACCAGCACAGCCGCCAGCCACCAGCGCACCTTCATCGTCAAAGTGATGGGTCGCAATTGCGGCTACCTGGCTCTCTACGGCGCGCTCGCCACAGGGGCGGACTGGGTCCTGATCCCCGAGGCGCCTCCAAATGTGGATAACTGGCAGAAAGTGATGGTGGAGCGTCTCAAAGCCGGGACGCGGGCCGGCCGCCGCGACCACATCGTGATTATGGCGGAGGGTGCCCAGGACCGTGAGGGCAAGTACATCGGCTCGTCCGATGTGCAGCGTGTCCTGGAAGAAGGACTGGGCGAGGAGGTCCGCACGACCGTGCTGGGGCACGTCCAGCGCGGCGGTCGTCCGAGTGCGTATGACCGCAACCTGTCCACATTGCTTGGGTACGAGGCCGTCATTGCCATCCTCGAAGCCCGAGCGGAAGATGAACCCATCCTGGTTGGAACTCGTGCCAACCGCGTCATCCGCCTGCCATTGATGGAATGTGTGCAAAGGACGAGGCAGGTCGCAGAGGCCATCGACGCCCGCGATTATGAAAAGGCAATGTCCCTGCGCAGTTCCAGTTTCAAGGATGCCTTCCGCACCCTGAAGACGATGGTGCGCGCCCTGCCCCATCCACCGGCAGAAGGACAAAAGCGGTTTCGGGTCGCCGTGTTCAACGCCGGCGCGCCGGCACCCGGAATGAACACTGCGGGCCGGGCAGCAGTCCGCCTGGGCCTCGACAATGGGCACATCATGCTGGGGGTAAGCAATGGTTTCGAAGGACTGGCAGAGGGAGAGGTCCGCGAGATGGAATGGACCAGTGTCAACGGCTGGGCTTCGCAGGGTGGCTCCGTGCTGGGGACGAGCCGTAAGGTTCCCAAAGGGAAGGACATGTATGCGATCGCCCGCACCATTGAGAACTACAAAATCGACGCGCTGCTCGTCATCGGTGGGTGGAACGCGTACGAAGGCGTCTTCGCCATGATCAATGAACGCCCGAACTACCCGGCTTTCAATATCCCGATCGTATGCCTGCCGGCTTCCATCAACAACAACCTGCCCGGTTCTGAGTTCAGCATCGGTGCGGATACGGCGCTGAACAACATCGTCGACGCAGTGGATAAGATCAAGCAGTCCGCGGTAGCGACCCGGCGCTGTTTCGTGGTCGAAGTGATGGGACACTGGTGCGGCTACCTGGCGTTGATGAGCGCCCTGGCGACCGGTGCGGAGCATTTTTATCTGCCTGAGGATGGCATCACTCTCAGCGAGCTGCAGCAGGATGTGGAGTCGCTCAGGCGCGGTTTCAACCTGGGCAAGCGCCTTGGACTGGTCATCCGCAACGAATATGCCAACCCGATCTATTCGACAGGTTTCATCTGTTCGCTATTCGAGGAGGAGGGCCAGAATGTCTTCGATGTGCGTCCAGCCATCCTGGGTCATCTGCAGCAGGGCGGCGATCCCTCCCCGTTCGACCGCATTCAGGCGACGCGGCTGGCAACATTGTGTCTCGAGCATCTGATCGAGCAATGTAGTCAGGGAGATACAACCGGCGACTTCATCGGCCTGCAGGATGGAAAATTCATCTTCCACGACATGCGCGATTTCGACCGCATGTCAGACTTGAAAAATCAGCGGCCGCGCCAGCAGTGGTGGTTGAGCCTAAAGCCGATCGCCCACACCATGGCAAAATTATCAAACGAAGCATGACCCATCTTCGCTCAAGCGGGAATGACGGGGAAGGTTAAACTGACGAGGGATGAGTATTTTATTATCTTTCCGCAAATTAGCCTGGTGGAGCAGGTAAAATCAGATCATGAAAACTACCGTGAAAATCATCCTGCTATTCTTATTGCTCATCCTTCCAGCGTGTCAGAGCTCAAGCCCTCAAGATCTCCTCACACGAACTCCATCCCTTACCTCCACACTGACTGTTATCGCCACAACAACACATACAGACACGGCAACGGTGACTGACACGTCAACACCAACGGCCATATCCACTCCTGCGCCTCGAGCGCGCCGCGTCCTGATCCTGTCTATCGACGGCCTACGCCCAGATGTCATTTCCCTGGCGCCCATGCCCAACCTGCTCAGCTTCATGCAGAGCAGCGCCTATTCACTTTCTGCCCAGACCGTTCTCCCCAGCGTCACACTTGTCTCCCACTCCTCCATGCTGACGAGTTACTGTCCATCCGACCACGGCGTGTACTGGAACGATTACATCCCTGAATTTGGATATGCCATCGGCACCGACCTGTTCGATATCGCTCATGCTGCCGGCTTATGGACCGAAATGATCGCCGGCAAGGCAAAGCTCCAGCAGGTTACCGAGCCCGCCAGCCTGGATAATTTCGTCTTCATCAATGACCGCGA